>JASFTU010000158.1:0-5681 GCA_050050635.1 Candidatus Brocadiaceae bacterium | reverse complement strand
CAGACGCCTTGCTCACCGGTCTGTCTCTCCCCGCGTGGCCCGCCGATGCGGAAGCTCACGGTCGCCCCGGGGACCGGTTCGCCAGTCTTCTCGGACAGGACACGCACCTCCATCGGGCGCAGCCTCTTTGCGCCCCGTGTGATGAGAACCTTGCCGACCTCTCCCCACTTCTCTTCCGCTGCGCGCGTCTCGGGAGTGTCGGAAGCGAGGAGCGCCACGATCTCCGTCCAGCCACGACTGGCGGCGAGGTCGAGCGGCGTCTCGCTGCGGTTGGACTCCACGGTGGGGTCGGCGCCGTGCTCAACGAGTGTCCTGGCCACCTCAGTCGCCCCGATCTGGGCGGCGCAGTGCAGGGGCGTCCAGATCCACACGTTCTTCGCGTTCACGTCGGCGCCGCGTTCGAGCAGAAGCTCGACCGTTTCGGGCTGGTCCTTGAAGGCGGCCACGGCGAGGGGCGTGAACTGGCGCTTCTCGCGCGCCTCCAGCTCCGCGCCGGCGTCCAGCAGCGCCCGGCAGACCTCGACCTGGCCCGCCTCGGCCGCCACGTGCAGAGGACTCTTCCCCTCGTCGTTCAGCGCGTTGACGTCCGCGCCTTCGGCCAGCAGTTGCCCTATCGCCCGGGCGTCCCCGGCGGCGGCCGCCTCGTGGAGCTCTCCGTCGGCGGGCGCGGCGGCTTGCTCGCGGGAGTTCGCTGGTGACTGCTTCGGCGCGGACCGCACCACTTCGCCGGTGCGGGGGTTGACGAGGCGGCCGCCTTCGGCCTCCACCCAGTCCAGGGACAGGTCCTGGTAGAGCAGCCAGGTTCCGCCTGCGAACGGCGGCCAGTGGTAGAGCAATGCTTCATGGGGATCGTCCGAGTCCGGGATGACGTACTGCACCTCCCGGCCGAACGGGCTGAAGGACTCCAGCGGGTTGTCCTCTCCCAGGTAGCCCTGCTCCTCCAGGACTTCGAGGTCGGACGGATACTCGCCTTCGTGGTCCATCCCGTAGAGGTTGATCGCCAGCCCCAGTCCGTGCAGGCGTTGCTGCAGCACGCTCCTGCGGGCGTCCAGACGGGCCGCTTCGTCGAAACCGAGTTCTACCACTGCATCGAGGCGTTTCTGGAGCGACAGCGACTGCTCCGACGTCGTGAACAGCCGCAGCTTCCAGGTGCCGTCCGTCCTCTGGAGGACGAGGTAGGAGTAGAAGTCCCCCTCTTCCGGGGGTGCGATGCTCACCGCCGCGAACCGATGCGCCGCGAACAGTTGGCGGATCTTCGTTAGCTTCTCCGGGGCCGACGCGTACCGCTCGCGTATGCCGGCCAGGAACTCCCGTAGCCGCTCGGGGGGGATTTCCCGGGGCGGTTCGTACAGCGAAGCCGCCCTTTCGAGGTCTCGGTCAGCGAGCGCCTGAAGGAAGCGGGTTGCCGCCTGTTCCGGGCCGGCGGCTTCGCGGATGACCTCCTGGGTGCGCGGGTTCACCAGCGCTTCGTCTTTGTCGGCCGTCGCCGTGAAGACCGCGCCGTCGCGGAAGGCCATGACGACCGTGCCCGCCAGCGGCGGCCAGTGGTAGAGCACGACGTCAGCGGGATGGTCGCCCTCCGGGTCGCGCAGAATCCACTCCACCTCCGGCCACTTCACCGACGGAGCCCGATCCATCTGCAGGTAGCCTTCCTCGGCCAGGACGTCCAGGTCGGGCGGGTGCTCGTCATCGTGGTCACTTCTGTACATCACCAGCGCCAGGCTCGCCCAGTGCACGGCCTCGATCCGCCCGGCGGCCAGGTTGCGTTTCTGCCACGTCTGCATGTCGATACTCGCGATCGCCTCCAGCTTCTCCCGCAGGGGAGTCGAGGGGGGAGAATCCTCCCATCCCACGAGGCGCCACTGCCCCGAAGCGCGCAACAGCACCAGGATGGTGTACTCCGGGCCGAGCACCTCCACCAGGGCCAGCGAGTCCTTCTTGAGGATCTGCCCCACGGCGGCAGGAACCTCGGGGGCGTCCTCGTATTGCTCCGCCAGTGCCTCCAGCGACTTCCGCATCTCCTTCGGCGGAACGTCGCCCAGGAGGTCGCACAGCTCCAGTGCACGTTGGAAGTCGCCATCCCGCACGGCAGCGAGCATGGAAGCTGCCACGGCACGGACCCCGTCATCCGCGTCCGGCAGAATCCGTCGGGCGTCGGGGTTGGCATCGCGGAATGCTGCGATCCACTCCACGCCTTTCTGCTCGTCGAGTAGGAAGTCCACATCGCGGACCAGCCAGCGTCCCCCATCCCTGAGGAGCCCGATACCCAATGCGACGTTCGGGTCTTGCCCCTTCAAAGGAAACAGAGAGGTCACAACGCAGGCATCCTTCTCAGCGGCCCAGGACTCCACAATATGGGCCTCCGAGAGCTCCAGCCGATTCCGCATTTCTCGAAGAGTCTCTTCTTCGGGGGCCCTGATGGTGCCGGGTTGTGTCAGGCCGATCAGTTCTTCGTCGTCGTCCTCGCCGCCACGAAGCAACTCGAGGAAGCGCCCCGCCACCTGAAGGGGCCTGTATTCTTCTTCTGCTTCGTGCACCATCTTGTAGCGGATCCTGACGCCCTCGGGGTCTTCAGTGAAACCGACGATCTGGAGGATGCCCATCCCGCCCTCGCGGGTCCGGAAGGCGTAAATACTTCCCGTCGCGGCGGGCTGTCCGGCGTCGCGTTCGGGCAGCCAGACCGGGGTATCGGTGCGAGCGTCCGCTGCCAGCTCCACTACCTCCGCGGCGGACGTCTTCTGCCAGGCCTGCACGGAGGGGATCGGCGCCGCAGCGAGCGCGTATCCCGCCAGGCCGCGCCAGCCGTCCCGGGGCCCTCCCAATGCCGCTATGTCGGCTCCCGTCTGCCGGGCCCATCGGAGCAGGGCCTGCCGTTCGGCACCGTCCAGCTCCGGCGGCGGCGACATCACCCGTTTCAGGTCCAGATCCACCATGCCGAGGTGCGGAACTTCCAGCCCGATCACCGGCCGGAAGGTCGGGCCGGCCCCTTCGGCCGTCCGCTCCACCGTCTCGTCCACTTCCTCAGAGGTGGAGCCGACCATGCGCATAAGCTGCGCGTACCGGTAGGCGGCGAGCAGATCGCCTTGAGAGACGACGCCGAATTCGGTTCGCATCTGCTCGGTCAGCGGTCCGATCTGCCGGATGATGTCGCCCAACCCGACCAGTGTCTTGGGATCGAAGTCTGTGCGAGTCATCCTCCCGTAGGGGAGTCTTCCTTCAAGTGCCGCGTCAACCAACGCTCTCAGCCGTTCCGGAGGACGGACGCCTTCCCCTAAGGCCACTTCGTAACCTACAAGCGGAAACCTGACCTGGGCCCGTCCGCCCTCCTCCAGCTCTACGGCAGTCCCTCCGAAACTGGGCGCACCGTCACCTGCTTCCGCACGTACATGCAGCTCGCCCTCGGGCACGTTGAGGATGCTGAACTTGCGGCGAGAGAACCACGGCGTCCAAGCCATAACACCGGCCCGGAAATCCCAGCCAAAGCTCCACAGTCCCAGCGCCGCGTCGGCTACCGGCGGCTCCGTGCTGACGAAGACGATCCCGGAAGGCGCCGGCGGCGGATCGAAGACCAGAGTGCCTCGACCGAGCGGCGACAGCGCGACCTCGTCCGCCTGGCCCCCTTCCACGACGACGCCCTCCTTGGTCCCCAGCAGTTCCAGATCGACTGGTTGCTTGGGGGCGCGGCCCATGCCAACCATGCGCGGCCAGGGCTGGCCTGGCCAGCGCTGGGCTATCAGGCGGTAGCGGCCGTCAGGCAACGCGTCGATTTCGAACCGCCCGGCCTCGTCGGTGGCGCCGTGAGCCAGCCGCATGAAGGTCGAGTTCTTCATCTGCTGCATGGTGTCTGGTATGAGCAGAGGCCGGCCCGTGTGCCGGTCGACGGGCATCCCCGTCGACTCGTCGCAGGCAATGACCAGGGCTCCGCGCGCCGGGTTGCCCGCCGCGTCGCGGACAATTCCCGAGATCTTCCCTTGCCCGGCCACTGTCCAGGGAGCTTCCGGCCGGACCTGAACGTTCGTGGTCAGCTCATAACTGGGCAGGCCGTCTTCGGGCGGCTCGATTGCGGTCGTCTTCGGGACCTGCTGCCGAAGCTCAATCGTGGATGCCCACTCGTACTCCAGCAAGGGCGGCCGGAGGTGCAGATCGAGCGCCACTTTGTAGTCCCCTTCCGGTTCCATCCTCCGCAGGACGCGCGCAGTCGCGACGATGCCGCGCTTGGGGCCGATCCGCTCACCGTCGAAGAGCGAGAAATGGCGCCGCGCGAAGAACACTTCACGGCCATCGTCTTTCCGCTTGATGGCAAGCTCAACATTGACCCATTCCCCTTTGGTGGTATCTTGCCGCAAGACCTCCGACGGGCCACGGTCCCCAGGGGCCGCTCCCCTAAACCCGGAACTGCTGCGCTGGACACCTTGATCCACCGCCGCTGCTTCACGGCCCTGCACCATCCTGTAGCGGATCCTGACGCCCTCGGGGTCTTCAGTGAAACCGACGATCTGGAGGATGCCCATCCCGCCCTCGCGGGTCCTGAACATGTAGGTCGCCGGCGGGTCTCCCTTTGCGGTCATGAACACGGGACTGCCCGGCGTGCCGGTGGCAAGCAGCTCCCGACTGCTGACGTGCTCGGCACTGCCCCTCTCCCAGATGGTCTCGCTGGTGGGGTGGACGACCATCTCGAAGCACACCAGTCCCCGCACGCTGACGCTCGTCTCGCAGAGCGCGTCGACGCCGGAATCCCTGATCCACCGCATGAGGGCGTCGCTGTCCCCGGGGTCCAGGCCTTCAGGCGGCGTCCGGAGGCGGGTCCCGTCCAGGTCGATGAACATTTCCGTCTCCTCGCTGTCATCGCTGACCACGCGCTCGATCACCGGGCCGAAGGATGCGGCCTCCGGGCGTTCCTTCGGCGCGCCTCGGATCAACTCGTCCGTCCGCGGGTTGGCGAGGCGGCTGTCCTCGATCTCGACCCAGTCGAGCGAGTGGTCCTGGTAGAGCAGCCAGGTTCCGCCTGCGAACGGCGGCCAGTGGTAGAGCAATGCTTCATCGGGATCGTCCGAGTCCGGGATGACGTACTGCACCTCCCGGCCGAACGGGCTGAAGGACTCCAGCGGGTTGTCCGCTCCCAGGTAGCCCTGCTCCTCCAGGAGTTCGAGCTCAGGCGGGTACTCCCCGTCGTGTGCCATACGGTATGTGCTGATCGCGAGCCCGAGGCCGTGGAGGCGCTGTTTGAGGACGGTCTTGCGGGCCTCCCGGCGCGACGCCGCGTCGGAAGCCGGCTCTGGCTGCTCGCTTTCCCTCTCCGCCGGGCGCACGATCTGCGCACGCAGCCAGAGCCTGTAGTGCGTTCCCGAGTCGCCTTCCGGCAGCATCTCGACGGTCTTCGGCTCGCGATCCTCCAGCAGGACCGTGGCCTGCCATTCGCGGGAACCGACAACGGGCACCTCTGCCAGTCCTTCCGCTTCCAGGCGCCCGGCCAGGTCGCTCGAGCGGGACGATATCGTGAGGGCGATCGTGCGGGGTGCGCTCTCCTGGATCCGCGGCGTTACCCGCCAGGACGTGCCCGTCTCGGCCTGTGCCACTTCCGGCTCCGGCCGATCGGGTGTCCCTCGACTGAGGATGTAGTCGCGAACGGTTGTGGTGTCCACCTGCCCCGTCTGCCCGTCACGAAGCATGAGGGAGGGCGC
>JASFTU010000157.1:0-5699 GCA_050050635.1 Candidatus Brocadiaceae bacterium | reverse complement strand
CCACCCAGGCGAGCCTGCCGCCCGCTCCGGTGGCCCGCACCTGCGCCATCGTCGCCACTACCCCGGCCGCAAGCAGCCACATCACCCAGCCGTAGAGCGCCCTGAAGCGGCTCTGCCTGTCGGTGACCTTGAGCATGAAGAAGGCCAGCGCGAAGAACCAGAAGGCGAGCACGCCTCCAGCGACGGTCCACTTGATGCTCTCATACGGCGCGTAGCCATACGCCATCATCGCACATCACCTTGCTTGAAGGTCAGGATCCCGCCGAGGCTGCCCGGATCATACTGCGTCGGGGTAATGTTCGGACATGAACTCCTCGGTGCGCTCCTCCAGCTCCTTCGCAAGCCGCTCGCGCACCCGCTCAAGAGATGTAATGTCCTCCTCTACATTGTCCGTCTCCCGCCCTTCGTCCTGCAGCATCTTCAACAGCTGGCGCTTCGTTTCGATTACTTCTTCCCGCTCAGCCATCCGCGTCTCGAGGCTCTTGCGGACGTACACGTATTCGGCCCAGGGCTCCTGCCACAGGGCTTTCGTCCGGGCTTTGATACGGCTGTCACGGCCCTCCAGCAGCTGCTTCAGCTCTCGCTGCTCCTGGTTCCTGAGCCGCTTCTCTCGCTTCCTCCACTGGCGAAACTGCCTGTCCAGTGCCCCCAGTTCGCTTTGAAGTCGTGCTATCTGATCACCATCGGAGCGCAGCTGGGCAGCCAGCCGGCGCATCTCCGCCGTCGGCTGGAATTGGCTCGGAGCCCGGCGATCCGGGTTGACCGCGGCCCGAATCTTGGCGTTCTTGTACGCCGTCATGGCTTCCCGCTTTTCTTCGTTGTACTCCGCCTGACAGCGGGCGTACCTGCGCTGCAGCTGCGCCAGCTGCTGGCGCGACGCGTCAGCGTCCCTCGCGTCTCTCTGGAGTCTCCAGAGCCCCTTCTCTGCGCCCGCGACATGGCGCAGAGTGGCCGCGAACGGGCGGTCATAGGTGTAGTCGCGGAGCTTGGGCGCGGCGGCTTCGAGGTAGCGCTCGTGCTCTTCCTGACGTATCTCTCTGAGGCGCTGTTCGTACCGTGACGAGAGGTCCGCCATTACCTCCTCCCGAGTCGGCGGCTCGGGCTCCTTCGTCCCCTGCTCTTCGACTGCTCCGGTCTGCTCCGCTGTATCTGGGGCCGGCAGCGCGACCGGCACAGAGATGAAAGGTGCGTCGGGCGGGACGGACGAGTCTTCGCGGGTCGGATGCGACAGGGCGGGAGAACTCTCGGGCAGCAAGCGCCGCGGCGGTTCGCGCGCAGGAGGAGGGGATGGCCTCTGCTTGGCTCTCGTGGGGGGCTTCAGGCCGGGCCGGCGGCTCTGCCCACGCTCATCGAGCGCGGCCTGATCCTTGAACCCGGCGAGTGTTACCGGTTCGCCCCTCGGGGGTCGCTGTTTCCTGGCTACCTCGAGTTCTCGCTCGGTTCGTTTCGCCAACCATACAATTCCCAGAACGACGAGTGCACCGAACGCAACGACCCCCAGAACGTGCTTGATGCTCATCCTTCTTCACCTCCTTGACTTCCGTCCATGAGTTCGGCGCGTCAGCCAGCCTGGCGACGGTCGGAGGCGTGTGGTTATGGGCAGGTTGTGGCTCCGCTGGGAACCTGCTGCGTCGCGCCGCGTGAAACGGCCGCCGGCCGGACCGCATCGGCAGTTGCGGTGCTGCTTCAGGCCGGTCCCGGCGTCGAGGACTGTGGCCTGGCCGGAGGCACCGTGGCGTCGGTGGTCTGTACGGATCTGTGGGGATCTGTCGTCAGGACTCGTCTGCCGTGGCGGGTGGGGGCGGCCAGATGCGCCGTGGTGGGGATGGGGAATGGGGTGCACGACGGGGCAGGTCGGAGGCATGGTGCTCTCCCGTCTCTTCTCCCCCTCACAGGAACTATACGGAGAGGACCCTCCATACGCAAGGACTATTTTGTCCATCTTCTCCGCAAATGCCTGAGCCCACGGCGGAGGTCGCCCAGGACGCAAAGAACGGCGGGGCAAGCCCCGGCCGAAGGGAAAGCGGCGGCAAGCCACCGCACTCCAAACAGGTAGCGGCAGGCCCCCGTGCCTGCCCGCCGGACGGCCCGCCCGGGCCGCGCGAGGTCAGTCGAAGAGCACGCCGGGGTTGAGGATGCCGTCCGGGTCGAAGGCCCGCCGCACGGCGCGCATCGCGTCGATCTCGCCGTGGCCGTACTGAAGGGGAAGGAACTTCTTCTTGATGCGCCCGATGCCGTGTTCGGCCGCCACGCTGCCCCCGAGGCGGACCGCTTCGCGTGCGAACTTCACGTAGAGCAGCTCGGCGCGGGCGAGTTCCTCCGCGCTCCGGGGCAGGATGTTCACGTGCAGGTGGCCGTCGCCGGCGTGGCCGAAGATGACGTATTCCAGCCCGGCCCCTTCCAGGCGCTCGCGGTAGACGGACATCATCTCGGGGAGGCGTTCGAGCGGCACGGCCATGTCGGTGCCGACCTTATGCAGCTCGGGGACCTCGGCCTGCCGCTGTCCGATGATGGTGTTGACCGCCTCGGGGACGGCGTGGCGCAGGCGCTTCATCTGCTCCAGGTCCTTCTCGCCGAAGCCGGCCCAACTGGACTCGGGGTCGAGCCCCAGGGCGTCCAGCAGGTCACACAGGGTCGCGTAACTCCGCTCGAGTTCGTCGTCGTCGGCGAAGGCGATCTCCGCGTACACGGCCGCGCTGACCTGACCGGGCAGGCGGGCCACCTCCATGTAGGCGGGTGTCTGACGGCCCGTGCTCCTCAGCAGGGCGATGGCGCGGGGCCCGATGTACTCCAGGGCCAGGGGCCGGAGGCGCTCGTCATCCCGGCACGCGGTCACGAACCCGACGCCGACGTCGGCGTCCGGCACGAACTGCGTCAGGAAGAGGCGATGGGAAGGACGCTCGACGAGCCGCAGCTCAGCCTCGACCACTATGCCGAGGGTGCCCTCGCTTCCGACGAAGAGGTCGACGGCGTCCATATCGCTCCGGAGGCAGTAGCCGGCGGTGTGCTTGGTGTCGGGTGCGGGCAGGTCGGGGACCTCGACAGCGGCGGTGCTGCCGTCGGAGCGGACGTAGCGGAATGTGCCCTCGTCTGCGTGCACGTCGCCCCGTCGCAGCTCCAGGAGCCGTGCATCCGGCGTGACGACGCGGAGCCACTCGACCCAGCGACGCGTCGGGCCGTAGTGGAACGTGCGGGCGCCGGAGGCGTCGGTGGCGATGGTGCCGCCCACGTGTGCGGTCGTCTCCGTGGTGTCCACGGGGTAGAAGAGGGGCGCGGGGGGCTTGCCGTCCGGGTATTCGCACAGCCCGTGTGCCAGCGCTTCGGCGAGTTCGTCGAGGGTGGTTCCGGCCGTCACGCGGATGGTCCAGCCCCCGTCGTCAGCGCGCCGGACCACGGGCCTGCTTTTCATGGCTTCCAGCGAGATCAATTCCTCGGCCCCCAGGGGCACGGCGGCGCCCGTGATGCCGGTGCGCCCGCCGGAGACGGCGGCCCTGTGGCCGGCGCGGCGTGCGTGCTGCAGCGCGGCTACGACCTGCTCCGGGGTGGTGGGGAAGTGGATGGCCTCGACTCGCTCGGCGCGCAGCCGGGATTCGTCCTGAAGGTACTGGGCGTATCCCTCCCGCACGCGTGCCACGCCGGTCACCTTCCGGTAGTCCGGATCGGGACGGGGAACGGCCCGTGGTCGGAGCTCATTCACGGCCGCGCTCCTTCCGGAGCCGGTCGAGGAGGCGGGGCAGCAGTGCGCGGTAGTCGCCGACCACGCCGTAGTCGGCGACCTGGAAGATGGGCGCTTCGGGATCGCTGTTGATGGCGACGATCGTTCCGGATGACTGCATTCCGACGCGATGCTGGACGGCGCCCGAGATGCCCACGGCGAGGTAGAGGTCGGGCTGGACGGTCTTGCCGGTCTGGCCGACCTGGCGGCTGTAGGGGATCCATCCGGCGTCCACGGCGGCCCGGCTGGCGGCGATCTCTCCGCCGAGCAGGTCGGCCAGCTTGCGCAGTGTCTCGAACCCTTCGGGCCCTCCGAGGCCGCGGCCACCGGCAACGAGGACCCGCGCTTCGGCCAGGTCCACCGTACCGTCCTCGGCGGCCCGTCGGTGGAGGACTTCGACGGGTTCCTCGACCAGTTCATCGGGCGGTCGCCACCGGCGGACCTCCGGCAGGGCGTTTCCCTGCCTGACCGGCTCGGGCATGAGGCGCGGGCGCACCGTCGCCATCTGGGGACGGTGGCGGCGGGTGAGTATGGTGGCGATGACGTTGCCGCCGAACGCGGGGCGCGTCTGCAGCAGGTTCCCGGTCTCCGGGTCTATCTCCAGCCCGGTGCAGTCGGCGGTGAGGCCGGTGCGGCAGAGCACGGCGACGCGCGGCATGAGGGAGCGGCCCCGTGCGGTGGCACCGGCGAGCACGATCTCCGGCCGGCGCCGGCGGATAAGGGCGGCCAGCGCCCGGCTGTGCGCTCCGTCGAGGTAACCCGCGAGGCCGGGATGCTCCGCCAGGTGCACGGTGCGGACGGGCAGGCCGGCAAGCTGGTCCGCCACGCCGCTGAGGTCGGCCCCGACCGCGACGAGTTCGAGGGAACCGTTCCGGGCCCGGGCGAGTTCGCCACCCTTCCCGAGCAGCTCGAAGACCACCTGGTGCAGCCGGCCGTCGTGGAGCTCCCCGTAGACCCACACGGCCCCCGCTCCGCCTCCCCCCTCGTCTCCCCCCGCGTGCCCTGGCTGCAGCCGAATCGCCTCCACCGGGCACCATTCGACACAGGCTCCGCAGAGGGTGCACCTGTCGTTGACCGCGATGCGGCCCCCGATCTCCTCGAGTGCCCCGTACGGGCAGTCCTCGACACAGCGACCGCAGAGCGTGCACGTCTCGTGATCGATTCGGAGCGACATCAGATGAGCTTCTTCTCCTGGAGGGTCTGCACGAGGCGGGCGGCGACGCTCTCGGGTTCCCCTTCCCAGATGGTGCACTCGCCCCGGGGCGGGGGCGTGGCCACGCGGACGACTCGCGTCGGCGAGCCTTCGAGGCCGAACTCGGCCGGGTCCCCGTCCACCCCCCGAGCTCCGAGTCGCTCGATGGGGCAGCGACGAGCGCGCATCTGGCTGGCCAGTGAGGGCAGGCGGGGCACGTTCAGGTCCTTCAGGACGGTGAGCACGGCGGGCAGGGGTACGCGCAGAGCTTCGTCGCCATAGTCAGTGAGTCGCTCCACGACGAGCGCGTCGGGGTTTGCCTTCCGGATGGCGCGCACGTAGGTGGCCTGGGGCCAGCCGAGGTGTGCGGCCACTCCGGGGCCCACCTGTGCCGTGTCCCCATCTATGGCCTGCTTGCCGCAGACTACGAGCCGCACGTCGCCGATGGTACGGACCGCGCAGGCCAGGGCGTAGGAGGTGGACCAGGTGTCGGCGCCGGCGAAGGCCCTGTCGGTGAGCAGGACGGCCCGGTCGCACCCGAGGGCGACGGCTTCCCGGAGCGCAGACTCGGCCTGTGTCGGCCCCATGCTCAGGGCGGTGACCGTCCCCCCGAGCCGCTCCCGCAGCGCCACCGCCGCCTCGAGGGCATGCGTATCGAGGGGGTTCAGTATGGCGGGCACGCCCTCCCGCAGCAGCGTCCCCCGCTCCGGGTCGATGCGGACCTCGGTCGTGTCCGGTACCTGTTTGATGCAGACAGCGATGTGCATGGGGGGTGCGCCCGGGGAAATCGAG
>JASFTU010000156.1:0-5704 GCA_050050635.1 Candidatus Brocadiaceae bacterium | reverse complement strand
GTTTGCTTGACAGCGAGTCGCGAACTGTGTACTTCGGTCGATATTCGCGCGCTCTGCAGAGCGCTGCCTGGGTCCCTTCCCTTTACGATGGCGAGGAGAAGCGATGAGGGTGGAGATTACCGAGGATTGCATCGCGTGCGGGCTTTGTGTGGACATCTGCCCCGAGGTCTTCGATATGGGCGACGAGTTCGCCGAACTCATCGTGGACGAAGTGCCCGAGGAGTACGAGGAAGCGGTTCGTGATGCAGCCGCAGAGTGCCCGACCGAGGCGATCATTGTGGAGGAGGACTGACCACGGCGTTCTGGAGCGCCGATTCATCGACGTAGCCGGGGGCAATTGAAGGGGGCGACATGGCTAAAGTGCGAGTGCAGAGGGAGGATCCGGACGCCGAGGAGCGGGCCGGGCGATTCTGGCGGTGGATGATGGGCCGTCCCTTGCGCATGGCCAACACCGAGGCGCTGTGGCATCCCGCCGTGGACATCTACAACCGGCCGGAGGAGATCGTGGTGGAGGTCGAGCTGCCGGGCATGCGCGGACAGGATGTGGACGTCTCGCTCGAGGAGCAGCACCTGCTGATCCAGGGCAGCCGGCCCGAGCCCGAAGGGGAGGAAGGCACGACCTACTACCGGGAGCGCCCCGTCGGCGACTTCCATCGCGTAATCCACCTGCCCGTGGACGTGGACGCCGAGCGGGCCGAAGCCAGCTACGACGACGGTGTCCTCACGGTGACCTTGCCCAGGGCGAAACGTGCCGGGGCGCGGAAGATCGAGATCCGCTGAGGGTCCTCCGGGCCGGGGCGGTCCCGTGGAGCAGTCGCGGGCCGGGCCCTCCGGCATTGCTGAACGGGGAGCGAAGACCAATGGCGAAGTGGGCGGAGTTCACAGACGGAGTTGGCGTCAGCGAGGAGGTCTTCCGACTGCTGGCGCGCTATGCGCCGGCGGGGACGCTCGACGTGTTCGCGTCGGATCAACACAGCTCGTACCTGGGGCTCATCGGCAGCTACCTGGAGCACACGGGCCAGGGCCGGGAGGCCGCCGACGAGGACGTTCGGGAGGTGTGCCGGCGGTTTGCCCGGGCCCTCCAGGGCACCCCCTCGGCGGCGCTGTTCAACCACCTCGCGTACCTGAGTCCGGGGTTCCGGGAGCTCCTCGGCGAGAAGACCATGCTCATCGGCCGCCTGGAGGACACCAAACCCATCGAGGTCGACGGCGGGCGGGGGCAACTGGCGCAACTCGCCGTCCAGCCCGAGGAGGTGGCCGATGAGGTCGACGCCTTCAAGACACTGGTCAAACTGGATCCGGAGCACGAGGAAAGCTGGCAGCGCAACCGGGAGTGGCTCGCGGACGTTTTCGAGCGCTGTTGCCGGCTGGAGAAGCCCCTCTTCAACGAGACGCTCATCGCCCAGCGCCCCGGGGAGTCGAAGGCGGAGATGGCGAGGCGCCTGCCGGAGGGAGTGGCCCGGATGGCGGAGGACTTCGGGCCGTACGGCCACTTCTACAAGACTCAGGTCCCCGTGCTGTGGATGGAGGACAGAGACGGGAGCATCCAACGGATAAGCTCACCCGACGAGATACGCAGCGCGGCGGTGACGATGCACTCCGTGGTGGACAGGCCAATGCTGCTTCTGAGCGCCGCCGTGGACTTCGAGCAGTACGCGGCGCAATACGCCCTGGTGAGCGACCTGGTCGCCGGGCCCATGTGTGGGCGCGCCTACTTCAAGGAGGCCTTCACCGAGCCCGAGACGAGGGACCTGGATACGCTGGCCGAGTCCTTCGCGCGCATAGCGCTGCCCCGCATGAGGCAGATAAAGGGCCTGGCCCAGAAGGTCAGCCGCCCCTGGTGGAGCAAGTTCGAATGGATGGCCGACGAAGCGAAGCAGACCGTGGACATGTCGGCCGGCGCCCGAGGCAGCGGCGTCCGGGCGGACTTCGGCTACTGAACACCCGCACGGGGACGGGGAGGTGAAGAGATGGCGCAGGTCGAGGATACCCGGGAGAACTACGAGAAGTGCCTCAACGAATACTGCGGTAGATGCCCGAGCTATCCCGAATGCGGGGAGGAGGCGCTCTACTGCGCGCGGGGCGGCAGCGAGGCCGAGGTCCAGAGGAACGGCTGTGATTGCCCGGAATGCCCTATCTGGATCGATTGCGGGCTGTCCGCCATGTACTACTGCGCCAGGTAGGGGCCGGTGGTCCGCCGGTTCAGAGCCGTTCGCATGCCCCCCTTGATGGGCCGTTCGCGTTTCCCTAACCTGTAGGGACAGGGGAACCGTCCGTCACCTGAGCTGCTGCGCGATCCATGGGAAAGACGGTCGAAGCCAGATTCTACACCGAGGCCGACGAGGGTGCCGTGGACTGCCACCTGTGCAGTCACCGGTGTCACGTCGCGTCCGGCAAGCGCGGCTTCTGCCGGGTGCGGGAGAACCGCGATGGCACGCTCTACAGCCTGGTCTACGGCCGTGTGATCGCCGCGCACATGGACCCCATCGAGAAGAAGCCGCTCTACCACTTCCTGCCCGGCACGAGCGCGTATTCCATCGCCACGCCCGGCTGCAACTTCCGCTGTTCCTTCTGCCAGAACTGGCGGATCTCGCAGACGGATATTGCGCAGGAATTCGGGTCGCTCGGCTACGTGCCCCCGGAGGAGGTGGTGGAGAGTGCCGTGCGGGGCGGGGCGCAGAGCATCGCCTACACCTACACCGAGCCGACCATCTTCATGGAGTACGCGCTGGACTGCGCCGAACTGGCCCGGGAGCGGGGCATCAAGAACGTGTTCGTCACCAACGGTTTCCAGACGCCCGAGGCGGTGGAGGCGATGAGCGGGCTGATCGACGCCGCCAACGTGGACCTGAAGGCGTTTACCGACGAGTTCTACCGCCACTACTGCCGGGCCCACCTGCAGCCCGTGCTGGACGCCATCGCCAACATGCACGATGCGGGCATCCACGTGGAGGTCACGACGCTGATCGTCCCGGATCAGAACGACTCCGAGGAGGAGCTGCGGGGTATCGTGGGCTTCCTGGCGGGCGTCTCACCGGACATACCGTGGCACATCTCCCGCTTCCATCCCGACTACAAGGAGACCGACCTGCCCCCGACGCCCATGAGTACGATGGAGCGCGCCTGCCAGATGGCCCGGGAGGCGGGGCTGCACTATGCATACCTGGGGAACGTCCTGACGGGGGAAGGCCAGAACACGCGCTGTCCCGAGTGCGGGAGGCTGCTCATCCGACGCGCGGGATTCGCCCGACCGGGGGTTGAACTGACGGAGCCGAAGTGCCCCGAATGCGGCCGTAGCGTGCCGATCGTCGTCGCCTGACTGCGCGCGTTTCCGGGGGTTGTGAGAGCGAATGCGCCACATAGGGGAGCTGGTCGAGAGCCCGCGTGCTGTCTTCGAAGACCGTGCGGACGCGGGGCGCCGGTTGGGCCACTTCCTCCGCCGGGAAGACGCCTCAGTCGAAGCGATAGTGGCCGTGCCCAGCGGCGGTGTGGCCGTGGCTCGACCCGTGGCCGAGCAGTTCGATGTGCCGCTGGACATTGTGCTCGTGCGGAAGCTTCCGTTCCCGTGGGCTCCGGAGGCCGGGTTCGGAGCGGTGACGCTGGAGCGGGACGTGGTGCTGGACCGCCGGGCGGCCGGGAGTGCCGGGCTGACCGAGCAGAGCATCCAGCGCATCATCGACCGGGTGCTCGAAGGGCTGCATCAACGGGCCGAAAGGTTCGAGGACGCCCGAGAGCCGCTTGACGTGGGCGGCAAGGACGTCCTGCTCGTGGACGACGGCCTGGCGACCGGCGTCACGATGCGGGCGGCGGTCGGCGAGATGCGGCGGAAGGAAGCCGCGACCGTGTCAGTGGCCGTGGGGGATGCGCCGCTCCGGACGGTGGAGACCGTCGAGCCGCTGGTGAACCACATCTACTGCCTGTTCGCACAGCAGTCGGGCCCGTTCGCCGTTGCGTCCTTCTACTGCAACTGGCGCGACCTGCCCGAGGGGGAGGCCGTAGAGCTGCTACGGGAGCTGACCCGGCAGCGCGCGCAGGCCGAGTGACGGGTCTGCAACCGAGGTATTCCATGACCGGCAACGGCGATCAGCGGGGCACCGCACCGCCCAACAGGCTCATCCACTGCTCCAGCCCCTATCTGCGCCGGCACGCGCGCAACCCCGTCGAGTGGTACCCGTGGTGCGAGGAGGCGGTCCAGCGGGCGAGCGGCGAAGACACGCCCATCCTGCTCAGCATCGGGTACGACGCCTGCCACTGGTGCCACGTGATGGCGCGGGAGTGCTTCGAGGATCCCGACATCGCGCGCGTGATGAACGAGAACTTCGTCTGCATCAAGGTGGACCGTGAGGAGCGGCCCGACCTGGACCGGCTCTACATGCGGGCCGTGCAGCTTCTGAGCGGATCCGGTGGTTGGCCGCTGACGGTCTTCCTCACGCCCGACCTGGTGCCTTTCTACGGCGGGACGTATTTCCCCCCGGAGGATCGGGAAGGCATGCCGGCCTTTCCACGGGTCCTCAGGGCCGTCCGGAGGACCTACGACGAGAGGCGCGCCGAGGTGGACTCCACCACTACTCGTGTCGCCGAGGTGATCGAAGCAAGCGTGGCGCTGCCGGAGAGCCGCACCCCCGTGTCCGAAGAGATGCTTGCCCGGGCGCTCCGTTCCGTGGTCAACGCGTTCAACATGCGCTCAGGGGGGTTCGGCAGGGGCGCGCAGTTCCCTCAAGCTCCGCTGCTCGACTGGCTGTTGCGGCTGTGGCATGCCCGGGGCGATGACAGGCCCCGGCTGATGCTGGAAACCACCCTGGACCACATGGCGGCCGGCGGGATATTCGACCAGCTCGGCGGCGGGTTCCATCGCTATTCGGTGGACAGCGCCTGGCGTGTTCCGCACTTCGAGAAGATGCTCTATGACAACGCTCAACTGACCGGCCTGTACGCCGACGCCTCGCGCGCGTTCGGCCGGGACGACTACCTGAGCATCGCGGCCCGGACCGCCGACTACGTGCTGGGCGAACTCCGCGGCGAGGAGGGCGGCTTCTACTCGGCGCAGGACGCCGACAGCCCGGGGGGCGAGGGTGCATACTACCTCTGGACGTATCGACAGGTCGTGGACTGCCTCGGCGCCGAGGAGGGGTCCGTGGTCGCGCGCCACCTCGGCGTCACCGAGCAGGGGAACCTGGAAGACGGCCGGAACGTGCTCTACCAAGCGGCGCCGCTCGACCGGCTCCAGGATCTGGACGAGGCCGAGGCGCGCCGGATCGTCGAAGGGGGCCTTCGGCAGTTGCTCGATAGGCGTCGGGAACGGGTGCCCCCGGCGACGGACCGCATGATACTGGCCGACTGGAACGGGTTGATGATCAGCGGGCTGGCGAAGCTGGCCAGGGCCCACCCCGCGCAGGAGGAGTCGTGCGTGGAGGCGGCGCGCCGGGCAGCCGCCTTCGTGTGGATGAACCTGCGGCGGGAGGACCGGCTCCACCACAGCCTGTGCGAGGGGGACCTCGGCATGCCGGCCTTCCTGTCCGACCACGCCATGCTGGCGGCCGCCTTCCTGGATCTCTATGAGACCACGTTCGAGAGCCGCTGGCTCCGCCGCGCGTGGGAGCTCGGCTCGACGATCTACGGCGAGTTCTGGGACGGGGACCACGGTTCGTTCCGAGAGAGCGGGACGGGTGGTGAGGAGCTCTTCGCACGGCCGATCGAGCTGGCC
>JASFTU010000155.1:0-5722 GCA_050050635.1 Candidatus Brocadiaceae bacterium | reverse complement strand
CCCTGGCCGTGGTGGTCGGGGTGGTATTGGTTCCGACCGCCATCGTGGCCGCCCTTAAGCTACGCCGGCGCGACCTGAGTGCCATCCTCGAGGGAGCAGGCTGGGCCATCAACGCTCGGATGCGGCTGAACCGCCGCCAGCGCAGGCAGTTCACCCGGCTGCCGTCCTACCCCGAGGGCGCCGTCGGCACGCCCGGTCGCCGGTGGTTGCTGACGGTGCTCATCGTCCTGCTTCTGGCGGCCCTCGGGGTTCTGGCGTGGCAGCTGCTCGGCACGGGGAGACGGCCGATGGAGCAGCCTGCGCCTGAGCCCCCGGCGGAGAGCAGCGCGCCCGTGCCGCCGACTGGCGACTGACGTTCCCGCCAGGCGCACGGCCATCTCCGCCGCTCCTGTAGCTGCCTCACCCCCTGCCCGCCCGGGCAGCCTGCGGACCGGCGGATGCCTTTGCGCGACGGATGGCAGCGCCTATAATGGGCCAGACGGGGGACCGAGGGCCTCGAGAGACCGGAGGCGGAGCCATGGCAGATTGCGTCTTCTGCAGGATTGTCGCAGGCGAGATCCCGGCGGCGAAGCTGATCGAAACGGACAAGGTCATCAGCTTCCTGGACATCAACCCGGTGAACCCGGGTCATGCTCTGGTCGTGCCGAAGCGCCACGTGGCCAGCTTCCTGGACCTGCAACAGGACGAACTGCACACGACGATCTTCATCGCCAAGCGCGTCGCCGGAGCCGTCACAGAGGCCACGCAGAGCCCGGCGTTCAACATCCTGCAGAACACGGGTGAGGCGGCCGGCCAGAAGATCGATCACGTTCACCTGCACGTGATCCCGAGGAAGCCCGACGACGGTTTCTCACTCGGCTGGCGCCAGCTCGAGTACGAAGAGGGCGAGCTGGAAGCGCTTCAGGAGTCCATAGAGCAGATGCTGTGAGGGGAGCTGTGGACCTGCAGGAAGTACTCTCGGCGGCCGTGGCCAAGGAGGTTGCCGCGTCCAGGTTGTACCGTACCTGTGCGGACGGTGCCGAGGATCCGGCCGTGAGGGCGTTGATGTCCGAACTGGCGGCCGACGAGGAGGCGCACCGGGAGCTCCTGGAAAGCCTGGACGCCGAGCGCATCGAGGCCTTCAGCCCCGAGGCGCGCCGGGACTTGAGGATAACGGAGTACCTCGAGGATCGGTCCCTCGCGCCGGAATCCGGCCTGCAGGCGACTATGATCCACGCGATGCACCGCGAAGGGAGGGCGCGAGACTTCTACTCGGCCATGGAGTCGCGTGTCGGGGATGAAAGGGCGCGGGAGCTGTTCCGGAAGCTCTCCACTATGGAGAACACGCACAAGGCGCAACTCGAGGAGCTGTACGAGAGCACGTTCATGAGGGAGAGCTGAGGAGCGGAAGATGGCTGAAGAGCGTGAGGTGGTGATCATCGGTGCCGGCCCGGCCGGGCTTTCGGCCGCCCTCTACACGGGCCGGGCTTTGTTGTCCACCACGGTCCTGGAGGAGAAGGTGATCGGCGGGCAGATCGTCGAGGCCTACGAGGTGGACAACTACCCGGGCTTCCCCGACGGGGTCAGCGGTCCGGACCTCGTGCAGCGGATGTGGGATCACGCGCACAAGTTCCAGGTGGAACTCGCTCTCACGGGAGCGAGGGACATCCGGTCGGACGGTAATCTGAAGAGGATACAGACCGACGACGGGGAGTACGCGGCACCGATCGTCATCGTCGCCGCGGGCGCCAGCCACCGGAAGCTCGAGGTCCCCGGCGAGGAGAAGCTGGCCGGGAAGGGCGTCAGCTACTGCGCCACCTGTGACGGGGCCTTCTTCCGGGACGAGGAAGTAGTGGTGGTGGGGGGCGGCGACTCGGCGATGACCGAAAGCGTGTTCCTTACCCGCTTCGCCTCCGAAGTGACGTTGATCCACCGTCGGCAGGGCTTCCGTGCGCGCCCGGTGCACGTCGAGGAGGCGCGCAACCACCAGGAGATTGAGTTCGTCCTGGACACCATCGTGACCGAGATCCTCGGCGAAGAGAAGGTCGAGGGAGTCACGGCGAAGAACGTCGAGACAGGTGAGACCCGGCGGGTGGACTGCGCGGCCGTGTTCGTGCTGATCGGCCACGAACCCAACACCGCCTTCCTGGCGAACGTCCTGCCTGACCACGCGGGCGGCCTCATACCCGTCGATTACAACATGGAGACCGACGTCCCCGGTCTCTACGCCGTGGGTGACGTGCGCAAGGGCTCTTACAGGCAGCTCGGCACGGCGGTGGGGGAGGGGGTCACGGCCGCCATGCACGCCGAGAAGCGGATCAAGCAACTGGCGGGCTGAACCGAATCACCCCAGGAGCATCCGTCGGTTCTCGTCCGTGTCCCAGAGGTCCGTCCGCCGCAGCTCCAGGAAGTCCTGCTTCACCGCGGAGCGGTCCAGCTCCGCGTAGATGATGACTTCCTCGTTCTCGGGAGCGCGCGCCAGGTCCTCCCCGTCCGGGTCGCATATGGCGCTGACCATCATCTGAGGCCTACGCGCGTCGTTGGCGCTGACCACGAACATCCCGTTCTCGGCTGCACGGCTCCGGACGGCACCCTCCAGGACGGGCACTTTCCAGGCGTCACTGCGCGAGGCGTTCGAGAGGTGCAGCGCCACCTGGGCGCCCTTGCGGCGCAGAATCCGCCAGTTCTCGGGGAAACGCATGTCGAAGCATATCTGGATGGCGAGTTTCCATGCCCCCGCCCGGAACACGGGCAGATCGCCGCCGGGCGCGAACACACCTCGGTCATCTCTGGTCAGGTGGGTTTTGTCGTAGCGGGCGACCTGCTCTCCCCGCGGGTCGAGCAGGAGAGCGGTGTTCAGGCATTGGTCGTCCTCGCGACGTGCGGTGCCGTAGGCGAGCCATATGCCCACGCGCCGCACCTCTTCGGCCAGCTTTCTCTCCGCTGCCGCCAGTGCCGCGAAGTCGAGGTTGCGTGCGGGCAGATAGCCGCTGAGTGCACACTCCGGCACGACGAGCAGCTCAGCCCCCGCCCCGGCGGCCGCGTCGAGTGCGTCACGGATTTTGCGGGCGTTGAGAGAGGGATCGGCCGCCGTGGCCATCTGGAAAGCAGCGGCTGTGAGCACTGGATTCATCCCTGCGCCGTGGTGGGCTCCGTTGCCGTGGCGGGGGCGCGCCCGCGGGTCTCCAGCACTATCTCGCCCTCGCGGGCGCCCACCACGACGTGGTCGCCCTCGGCGAACGTGCCGTCGAGCAAACGCTCTGCCAGCGGGTTCTCAACCATCCGCTGGAGCGTTCGCTGCAGGGGACGCGCCCCGTAGGCGGGATCATATCCGACGCGGGAGAGCAGCTTGCGGGCGTCTGCTGTGACCTCGAGTGTCATGTCCCGCTCGTCGAGGCGCTGACGGAGCCGCTCGACCTGGATGAGCGTGATCTGCTCCATCAGCTCCGGCGAGAGGGCGTTGAAGATGATGATTTCGTCGATGCGGTTGAGGAACTCCGGGCGGAAGTTCTCGCGCAGAGCCTGTATGATCCGGCCCTCGACCTCTTCCTTGCCGCCGCGCTCAGCGGCCTCGTGTATCCATTCGCTGCCGATGTTGGAGGTCATCACGATGATGGTGTTCTTGAAGTCCACCGTGCGGCCCTTGCCGTCGGTGAGTCGCCCGTCGTCGAGCACCTGCAGGAGGGCATTGAACACTTCGCGGTGGGCCTTCTCTACCTCGTCGAACAGCACAACGCTGTAGGGCCTTCGCCGCACCGCCTCGGTGAGGCGCCCGCCCTCCTCGTAGCCGACGTAGCCGGGAGGCGCCCCGATCAGGCGGGCCACGGAGTGCTGCTCCATGAACTCACTCATGTCGAGGCGGATCAGTGCGTCCTCATCGGCGAACAGGAATTCCGCCAGTGCCTTGCACAGCTCCGTTTTCCCGACCCCCGTCGGCCCAAGGAAGATGAAGGAGCCCAGCGGCCTGGTGGGGTCCTGCAGCCCGGCCCGGGCGCGACGGACCGTGCTGGAGACGGCCTCGATCGCCTCGTCCTGGCCGACCACGCGCTTGCGCAGCCCCTCCTCCATGTGGAGGAGTTTCTCCCGCTCGGTCTCCAGCATTTTCTGGACCGGTATGCCCGTCCAATGTGAGACGATCTCGGCGATATCCTCGCTGTCCACCTCTTCCTTCAGGAGAGGTCGGTCGCCCTGGACCTCGAGGAGTCGCTTGCGCTGTTCCTCCAGTTTTTCCTGGAGTTCGGGGATCCGGGCATAACGTATCTCGCTGACCTTCTGCAGGTCGCCGTCGCGCTCAGCGGCCTGCTGCTGGAGGTGAGCCTGCTCGATCTGTTCGTTCAGCTCGCGAACGTGCGCGATGATCTCCTTCTCGTTGTCCCACTGGGCCCGGAGCGCTTCCTGTTCCTCCTGCAGGTCGCCGAGCTGCTCCTTGATCCGCTCTCGCTGCGCTTTGCCCTGTTCGCTTTTCTCTTTCTTCAGGCCCTCCAGTTCCACCTGGAGCTGTCGGAGGCGGCGCTGGACCTGGTCGAGCTCGGCCGGCACGCTGTCGATCTCCATGCGCAGCTTGGAGGCGGCCTCGTCCATCAGGTCGATGGCTTTATCGGGCAGGAAGCGGTCGGTGATGTAGCGATCGCTGAGCCGGGCGGCGGCGAGCAGGGCGCCGTCGGTGATGCGCACGCCGTGGTGGACCTGGTACCTCTCCTTCAGGCCGCGCAGGATGGCCACGGTCTCCTCGACAGTGGGTTCCTCGACCCTCACCGGCTGGAAGCGCCGCTCCAGGGCTGCATCGGTCTCGATGTACTTGCGGTACTCGTCCAGGGTGGTGGCGCCGACACAGTGCAGTTCGCCCCGAGCGAGCGCCGGTTTGAGCAGGTTGGACGCGTCCACGGCGCCTTCGGCGGCCCCCGCACCGACGACCGTGTGGAGTTCGTCTATGAAGAGGATCACGTCGCCGGCCGCCTCGATCTCGCGCAGAACGGCTTTGAGACGGTCCTCGAACTCGCCTCGGTACTTGGAGCCGGCGATCAAGGCGCCCATGTCCAGGGCAAGGACACGCCTGTTCTCCAGTGTGACGGGCACGTCTCCGCTGACGATACGCTGCGCCAGGCCCTCCACGATGGCCGTCTTCCCAACTCCCGCATCCCCGGCGAGGACGGGGTTGTTCTTGGTCCTGCGGCCGAGCACCTGGATGACTTTGCGGATCTCACGGTCACGCCCGATGACGGGGTCGAGCTTGTCGCGACGCGCCATCTCGACCAGATCCCGCGTGTATCTCTCCAGGGCCTGGTACTTGTCCTCCGGGCTTTCATCGGTGACCCGCTGGGTCCCCCGCACCTGCTCCAGCGCCGCCAGCAGGCCCTCCCGGCTGACTCCCCGGGCGCGGAGGATCTCCGCCGCTGTGTTCTGCGGGGCCTCCAGGAGCGCCAGCAGCACGTGCTCACCGCTGACGTAGTCGTCCCGCAGCTGCCGGGCCTCCTGCTCGGCTTCCTCCAGAACCTGCGCCAGGTCCTCGGAGATGTAGGTACCCCCGGCGGCGCCTCCCTGCACCTGCGGCAGTTTGGCCAGTGCCTCCTGGATGGCGTTGGCGAGTCCCTCCATGCCGACGCCCAGCCGCTGCAGGAGGGGACGCACCACGCCTCCGCTCTGGTTGACCAGCGATTGGAGCAGGTGCAGTGCGGTGATCTGCTGGTGGTTCTGGCTCCGGGCCGTGGACTGCGCGGCTTCCAGAGCTTCCCTCACCTTGATT
>JASFTU010000154.1:0-5775 GCA_050050635.1 Candidatus Brocadiaceae bacterium | reverse complement strand
GGGGAAGCCCTACTACGCCAAGAGCAGCGCCTACCGCCGACGAGGCCGTCCATTCGTGGACGGCTACGGCACCAGTTCGTTCGTCCGCAGAGAGGTCTCCGCCGGTGGTGCCCTCTTCGACATGGGCGTCTATCACATCTCCCAGATGCTCTACCTGCTCGACAACCCCACGGTGCTTACGATCTCCGGGGCCACTCACCAGGAGATCGAGATGTACGAGGACCGGCGGCAGGAGAGCAACTACGACGTGGAGGAGCTGGCCATCGCGATCGTGCGCCTCTCGGGGGACATAACCTTCTTCATCGAAGAGGCCTGGGCCATCCATCTCGGTGGAACCGATGGCAGCAAGGTCGTCGGCTCGCGCGGCGGCATCACGCTCAGGCCCTTCGCGTTCCACTCGACCATCGCGGACATCGAGGCGGACACCTCCTTCGATCTTGGATCGGCACAGACCCGATGGATGCGGGTCTGGCCGGAGAGGACGTCCGCCCACCTCAGTCCTCAGCATCACTGGGTGGCCGCGCTGAAGGGTGACGTCGAGTTGATCCCGACCGGCATGATCGGCCTGAACACGATGCTCATAAGTGAGGGCGTTTACCTGTCCCAGGAACTCGGCAGAGAGGTCACGGCCGAGGAGGTGGAGGAACGGTCTGTTTCGACGGCCCTGGACCTCTGAGGCGCAGCGGCCGAGCTGCCCCCCTACTCTCGACGCACAAGGAGCACGCACATGCTGGCGTCCATCAGTTCATGGAGCTACCGGTCGCTGTTCGAGGAGGGAGCAACCGACCTGCTCTCCTTCGTGGACGAAGTCCATCGCCAGGGGGCCGACGGCCTGGAGATCTTCCCCCGTCACGTGAACCCCGATGACCCGGCCGGACACCTGAGCGAAGTGGCGCGGAAGGCGGGCTCACTCGGGCTGGAGGTGTCGGCGGTCATCGCCGCGAACGACTTCGCCCGGCCTCTGGCCACCGAACGAGCCGAGCAGGTGGAACGGATGGAAGAGTGGATCCGCCATACCGCATCGGCCGGCATCGAGCGCATGAACACCTTCACCGGCTATCACACTTCGGGTGACGATCCCCTCATGGAGGTCCACCGCGTCATAGACGCCTACCGCGAGGTGATGCCGCTGGCCGAACAGAGGGACGTGGTGCTGTGCATCGAGAACCACAGCAGCGTCTGCCGGGATGCCGACGGGGTGCTGGCCGTCATCCGGGCCGTGGGCAGCCCGAACCTGCGAACGAACCCGGACTTCACGAACTTCGTGCAGGACTTCCGGAACCGGAGCGAGAGGTCGCTGGAGGCCGTCTACACTGAGACCGAGAAGGTGGCCCCGCTGGCCGCCAACGCCCACCTGAAGGTCGGCGATTTCACCGACGAGGGGGAACACGCCTACGTGGACGTCGGTCGCCTGATTGGCATCCTGCGCGAGACCGGGTACGACGGGCACGTCGCGCTGGAGTACTATGGCCGGGACGATCCGGTGGAGGCCTGCGCGAAAGGAATTGCCCTGCTGAGGCGCTACATCCCTTCCACCGGCGTCTAGGGACTCGACAACACTCACCGCAGAGGAGCCAGAGAACGCAGAGAAGGGCATAGACGACCTGAACAACAGGGCTCCGTTCGTCTGTCCCTGCGCGGTGTCCCCACCCTTGCTGCCGAGTCCCCCTTGCCGGCAAACCCGGGCGGCCTCGGGCGGTCGCCCACAGGAACGACTCAGGGGTTACCAATCCCGCGTATGGGCAGGCCCCCCGTGCCTGCCCGCCGGACGCCGGCAAGAGACCGAACGCCACCGGCGGGGTAAGCCCCGCGCAAGGCAAACCCACCGGACTCCGCAGAGAGCGGCAGAGACAACCCAACAGCGGGGGTGTTCTCTGTGGGCTGCTCTGAGTTCTCCGCGGCCATGGCGGCCGGTCGTTCGATCATCCAAAGGCATTGGCACATCCGGGCGAGTGGATGAGAGCGCGGGCGTCAGCGACCGAACCGGATCCGCCGATCGCCAAACAGAAACGGCGAGGCAATGCCGGAAGCATTGCCTCGCCGCGTTCTATCCTCCAGTGGCTATACGGGCTTATCAGCCGCCCGGCCACCGCTCTTCAAAGTCCTCAGGAATGCCCCAGGTAACGCCCTGGTAGCCGGCGCCTTCGCCTTCGTAGAAGGTGCCGTTGGCTCCACGCCAGGCGTCTCCGTTGGCCGGCACTACGGCATTGGCCCCGTCCCACGCGGACACGTGGACGGCGCCACCAGCCACGGCGGCGTCCTTGTCGGACTTCAGGCCGAGCCCCTTCATGGACTCGCAACGCGTGTAGATGGCGTAGGAGTGGAACTCGTCCGGAACGTCCGGGTTGGTTCCCTGTCCCGGCGTGGGCTCACCCTCACACTCGTACACGTCGTCCAGGTCCCGCGCCCCCGGCATCAGATGGCCTTCGGGGTCTGCCTGGAACTCCTCGAGGACGGCGTCGTCCTCGCTCATGCGCGGGTTGCCGATGTAGCCGTACCTGACCCATGGTCCGCTCTGAGCGGCCAGATCCGGCGTGTCGCCAGGCTGGGCGCCTTCGTCGCGGCCGATGGCATACTCGCCCTCGACTTTCAGCCAGCGCTCCTGGGGACGCACCTTCGGCTGCCACTGCACCGCCAGGTCAAGGAACAGCAGGTTGGAGCCCGCCGGGTGGTTCGCCGGCTCGAGACCGAACTCGCTGCACATCTCGATGCCGTCGGCGGCGGTCACGCGGCGCGAGTCGGAGGTCTGGGCCACGCGATACTCATCGAAGAAGTAGGCGATCTCCTCGATCCCCCACGTATCCGCCCATGGGCCTCCCGGCCACGGCGTGCGGCAGTGGCTGTCCTCATCCGCGGCGCCCTCATAACCGTAGTGGTTGTGCGGGCTCCTCGGGCTCGGCGTGTCGAGGCTGGGGCAGACCAGAACTTCCGGGTCCTCGAAGTAGCCCTGCCAGAGGGCCAGGTCCATCAACTGGCAGCCGGCGTAGTTCTGATAGATGTTGCAGGGGCCGGTGTTCCAGGTGCCGCCGTGATCGGTGCGGAACGTTTCGATGGACAGGCCGATGTTGTGCAGGTTGGACTGGCAGGCGCTGGTTCGAGCCGACCGCCGGGCCTTCTCCAGGGCCGGCATCAGCATCGCGGCCAGAATAGCGATGATAGCTATTACGACCAACAATTCAATCAGGGTAAAAGCCTTCTTCATCTTCACATCCTCCCACAAGTATCTGCCTCTTCCTCCTTGCCGACCTTCCGGCGGGAGAACTCTCTCGAAGCCCACCGGAGTCTTGGCGGACAAGTTCGCCGTCGCGTGCTCCTTCTCACCCCCTTTCATGCACAGGAGCTATGGGGTCGCCACGCTTCGCTGTTCCCGAAAACGCCGGTATGTTACCATAGGCCCGGATACCTGTCAAGAAAAAAAGGGCGGCCTCAGGACGGCCCGACCCGGCCACCAGGGGGCCTTCGGCGGCCGGGGCAGCCCCTGGACCAACGCAACGACCCGTGAAAGCCCGCCAGAGGACAGAGCGGCACTCACCTACCCGGCTCTGTGCGGCGTCTCACCTCTGGTCTTCAGGCCAGCCCGTCACATGGTTGGAGTCCCGCAGAGGCTGGATGCTGGCGTCCTCCTTGTCCAGAGGCTGGTAGTTGAGGGGGTCGCACGGACACATCTCGAAGCTCGGCCGGCCGTAGACGTAGAATTCCCGTTCGACGCTGTCGCTGTCGATGGCGTACATGTCGTCCAGGTCGTCGAACCCGGTGGGGTCGTTCTCCTCGATGTCGCTGGCCGGTGGCAGGCTATAGTCGTCGCCCACGTCGAGGCGGGGGTTCTGCATGTAGCCGACCCGCGTCCAGGGCGTGTCCGGATGCGGCGGCACGGCGCTCTTCAACGTCCACTGCTGGTGGGCCATGACGGGCCTGACCTTCTTGACGGCGTTGTCCACGAACAACACGTTCGCCCCACCGTCGGGATGGTTCGGCTCCACATACCTCACGATGGGCGGAGACCCGAGCCCGGCGTAAGCTATCCTCGTCTCCAGGTTGTCAGCGGCCACGGCGCGCCCGGGGTTGGAGTTCTTGTGGATCCGACCGTTGTCGTAGCCGTAGCCCGAGTTGATCACGTCCTCGTAGTCGCCATTCTCGACGAACCCTCCCCCGGGCCATTGCCCGAACCAGCCGGGCGCCAGAACGTCGCCCACATTCAGGCGCTTCGCTTCCCTGCCCGTCAGGGGACAATTGAAGACATCCTCATCCTCCATGTATCCGCCGTCCACCAGCCGGCCCCAGGCGTTGCAGTACTGGTTGGAGCGGGCCTCTGGATAGAAGGAGCGGGGCCAGGCGCCGCTCAGCTTCATCATCAGTTTCCCGCCCCCGGCGGCGCCCCCTTCACGGGCCATCGCCAGGGCCAAACCGATGTTATGGACGTTATGCTGGCAGGAGGCCTCCCGAGCCGAGGTACGGGCTCGCCTGAGCGCCGGCATCAGCAGCGCGGCCAGAATAGCGATGATGGCTATCACAACCAGCAGTTCAATCAGCGTAAACCCCTTCTTCATCGTCTCCGCCTCCCACGAGCCGCCTTATGCCGTGCGATGGACGGGCCCTACCGAACCATCGCCGTTCCCCCCTCAGGCTTCCTCCTTCTACCATGGACCCGGCAACCTGTCAACGAAAAAAGGCACAGCCTTTCAGCCGGTGCGATCCACAAAAAAACCGGGACGGCGCCCGACGAGCGCCGTCCCGGGATACTTCGCTCTGCCCGCCAGCTTACCTCTGGGCCACAGGCCACCCTGTGCGGTGCTGGTAGTTACGCAGAGGCTGGATGTTGGCGTCTTCTTTGTCCAGCGGCTGGTACAGGTTGGGCGACTTCGGACACATCTCGAAGTCGTCGTTGCTGTACAGATACCACTCCCTCTCGACGCTGTCGCTGTCGATGGCGTAGATATCGTCCAGGTCGTCGAACCCGGTGGGGTCGTTCTCCTGGATGTCGCTGGCCGGTGGCAGGCTATAGTCGTCGCCCACGTCGAGCCTCGGGTTCTGCATGTAGCCAACCCGCGTCACGTCGATGTCCGCATGCGGCGGCACGGCGTCCTTCAGCGCCCACTGCTGGTGGACAATGATGGGCGCAACCCTCTTTACGGCGTTGTCCACGAACAGGACGTTGGCACTGCCGTCGGGATGGTTGGGCTCGGAGTACGGCTTACCGGCCAGGGCGCCGGACGTGCCGGCCATCCACTCGACCTCCAGCTTGTCGGCGGCCACGGCACGGCCGGGGTTGGAGTTCTTATGGATCCGACCGTTGTCGTAGGCATAGGTCGAATCGATGACATCCTCGAACTCCCCGCTCTCGACGAACGCACCGCCCGGATAGGTGGCGAACCAGGTGGGAACCACGACGGGGGGATTCGCAGCATCATCGTCCCCCACGTTCTCGCGGGTCGCCGCGCCGCCCGTGACCGGGCAGTTGAAGACGTCGAGGTCCTCCATGTACCCGCCGTCCACCAGCCGGCCCCAGGCGTTGCAGTACTGGTTGGAACGGGCCTGCGGGTAGAAGGCGCGGGGCCATGCCCCGGTCAACTTCATCATCAGTTTCCCGCCGCCGGCGGCCCCCTCGCGGGCCATCGACAGCGCCAGACCGATGTTGTGGACGTTATGCTGGCAGGAGGCCTCCCGAGCCGAGGTACGGGCTCGCCTCAGGGCCGGCATCAGCATCGCGGCCAGAATAGCGATGATAGCTATTACGACCAACAATTCAATCAGGGTAAAAGCCTTCTTCATCTTCAC
>JASFTU010000153.1:0-5778 GCA_050050635.1 Candidatus Brocadiaceae bacterium | reverse complement strand
ACACGCCGCAGTCCTACGGCCGCAAGGTTGGCGATCACCTGCGCAGGAACCACCTGACCGCAGCCAAGCTGCACCTGCCGGGTCTCGATCACCCGGAACGGAGGCTGCCGGTGGCCACCCTTCTGGTCGCCCTGCGCGCTGCTCGCCGGGCAGCCGGCCCCGAACCCGTGCTGGCATACGATCCGCAACCGGGCTGGGCCGCGGGGACCGAGGAAGAGGCGCTGACCATCCTTCGCGTGATGGAGGATGAGGGCTACGAGTGGCTCGAAGAGCCGTATAACTGGAACGCCGAGGGCGCCATCGCGAAGTACGCCGCCCTGTGCCCGAAGACCACCGTGATCATCCAGCAGGAGGAGCGGGGCGATTGCGGCTACGAGCGTTTCGTCCGGTGGGCCCGAGCCGGCGCGGTGGGCCAGTGGTCCTACGACGTGCTCATCCACGGCAGCATCACCCAGGCGGTCCGCATCCTCCGCTGGGCGGCCGCAAACCGGGAAGAGCGCCTAGTGCGCGTGAACCTGCACTGGGCGTGGACTCCCCACGTCCACCTGGTGGCTTCGGTGGACATGGAGATCGCTCCGTACTTCGAGGACCCCTACGCGGAGGAGATACCGCCGGTGGAGGACGATCCCGCCTATGCAGCCGTCCCCACGTGGCCCGGCATCTACCGCATCGACAGGCTGGAGGCGTAGGAGCAGGCCGACTCAGCCCTTATTCCATCCACTCGTACAGCCTGTAACGGTCCCCGTACATGCCCAGCACCTCGTAGGCACGCTGCGCCGCGACGTTGTCCGCCGCAACGTACAGGCGGATCCCCACCACGTCCTCCCTGTCCCGGACCAGCCCGGAGACGTGCTCGAAGAGCGCCCGGAACACGCCCTGGCGACGGTGATCCGGCCGTACGTACAGCGACTGGATCCACCACACGCTGGCGTCGCGCCAGTCTGACCATTCCGAGGTGACCAGAAGCGATCCGGCCACCTCCCCGTTGACTTCGGCCACGCGGTAAAAGCCCTTCCCGGGATCAGCGAACACGGCACGGACACCGGCCGTCACGGTTTCCGGCTCCAGCTCGATGGCCTCCGTTTCCCTGGCCATTCGCAACTGGAACCCCACGATAGTTTCCACGTCCTCCGGACGGGCGGCACGTACACGGATCATGTTCGCTCTCCCCTGTCTTCGGGCCGCCGGACGGCGACGGGCCGCCCGATGCGGCATCGCGTTTTCTCCCGCGGCCCTGGGATCGTACGGGCCTCACCGGCCGACAGAGTAATCAGATGACCGGTGGATGTCCATCGTGCGGGGGAGTGACGGCAACTGGCAAGCGACCATCGCGGAGGCTATGCTGTAGGTAACTCGGTTCGGAATCATGGAGGAGACGGTGGCTGTCGCTGCGCTGCGGAGGTCTGCCGCAGTCATCCTGGCGCTCGCCGTCTGGGCCGGTTGCGCGCGTCACAAAGGGAGGCATGCCATGTTCGAGAAGGACGTCATCGCGACGTCGGCGGGACAGCTGGAGATCACGTTCGTCGGTCACGGAACGCTGATGTTCAGGTTCGGCGACAGGGTGATCCACGTCGATCCGGTCTCTCGGGAGGCCGACTACGGCGAGATGCCGAAGGGGGACATCATCCTGGTTACCCACGGGCACGGTGACCACCTGGACCCGGAGGCGATCAGCCAGGTGCGGAAGGAGGGAACCACGCTCGTCCTGCCGGAAGCGTGCGCTTCCGAGGTGGCCGACGCGGTGGCGCTGGCGAACGGCGACGTCCGCACGGTCGGGGGGCTGAAGATCGAGGCCATGCCGGCGTACAACATCGAGCACATGCGCAGCCCCGGCGTTCCTTACCATCCCCGCGGGGAGGGGAACGGCTACATCCTCACGTTCGGCGACACGCGCGTCTACGTGGCCGGGGACAGCGAAAATACGCCGGAGATGAAGGCGCTGGACGACATCGCCGTCGCCTTCCTGCCGATGAACCTGCCCTACACCATGACGCCCGAAATGGTCGCGGATGCAGCGAAGGCATTCCGCCCTGGCATCCTCTACCCGTATCACTTCGGCCAGACCGACCCCTCCGAACTGGTGGAGCTTCTGGCCGACGAAGGCGACATCGAGGTACGAGTACGGCAGATGCAGTAGCCGGCGGGATGCTCGCACCCGCTCCGTATCGAAGCCGTGCATCGGAGGTCTCCGTGCGGCACGCGCTTGATTCGGGCGGCACTGGAGATTAGTGTCAGCCCCTTCCGGAGCAGCAGTTACTCCGCTGCCCGGGTCGCCGCCGGCGAGGAGGGGACGCCGAATGGCTGAGCTGATGGGCATCTGCGGAGCGGATGCCGGTACCATCCGCCGTACACTGGACCGCATGGCCTCGCGGATCGATTGCGGGGGCGGCCTCCGGACCGACCGATGGGAGGGCGACGGCCTCGGCCTGCTCCGGTTCCACCACGGCGCCATCAACCCCGACCCCCAGCCCGTGCATGGCGAGCGGGGCAACCTGCTCCTGGCGATGGACGGGGAGGTCTTCGACTGCGCGGAGAAACGCCGAGAGCTCCAGACCGCCGGCCATCGCTTCACCCGGGAGGGCGACGACGCGGAGTTCGTCCTCCGCCTCTACGAGGAGAAGGGAGAGCGGGCTCTCGCCGACCTGACCGGCTCATATTCGCTCCTCATCTACGAGCGACCGCCGCGCCGCTTGCTCCTGGTGACCGATCGTTTCTTCTCACGTCCGATCTACTACTGCCTTGCCGACGGTGTTCTGGCGTTCGGCTCCCGCTTCAACGCCCTCGTGGCCGGCACCGTGCGTGGAGGGCGCCTGGACATGGCTTCTGTCATGCAGATGTTCGCCCTTCAGAGCCCGCTCCACACACGCACTCACTACCGGGAAGTGAAGGCCATGGCTCCGGCCAGCGTTCTGAGTTTCCAGCACGGCCGGGTCACCACGCGGAAGTACTGGATGCTGCGCTACGACGCTCGACGGGCCCCGCTCGAAGAGCATGTCGAACGGCTCACCGATGCGTTGAGGCACTCCGCCCGGCGCATGACTGCCGACGGCTGCCGCAAGTGCGTGATGCTGAGCGGCGGCCTCGACTCCCGCGCGCTGGCGGCAGCGACAGACGGTGAGATGCACGCCTACACGGTGGGTGACTCGGTCAACCGGGAGGTAGCCCTGGCGCACCGCGTGGCGCGACTGAAGGGATGGCCGCACACCTTCCTGCGCCGCACTCCCGATCACTATGCCCGAATGCTGGACGAGGCCGTCGAGCTGACCGGGGGGATGGCACGTTTCGACGACTGCCAGTTCCTCGGACTGCTGGGTCCCGTCGAGCGGGACTGTGACGTCATCTTCATCGAAGAACCCATGGGCACCATCCTGAAGGGCATCTACTGGGACAGGTGGATCTCCCTGAGGGGCACGCGCGTCCCCCTGCCGATTGTCAAAGGCGCCTCCTGGGAGGGGATCGAGGAGCAGATCCTGGCCGTCGACGTGGACTCCCTCATGCCGGCGCGCCCATGGCTGCTGTTCCGTGATCCCTGGCGCTCCCGATACCGGGATATAGTGCGCGCCTCGGTCCGGGAGGTCATGGACGACCGTTGCCTGCACAATCCGCGCGACGCGGTGGAGTACGTCCGCGGCACGGCAAGCCTGGGACGGCTGAGCGCGTTCGCGAATGTCACGTGCGTGCGTCCCTACCTGGAGTACAGGTCGTTCTGCCTGGACGGGGACCTGCTGGAGCTGGCCGCGCGGATGCCGGTCTCCTGCCGGGCCAACGCGCGTGCTCTGAGGCGCGCACTGAAGCACCTTGCGCCCCGCCTGCACGCCGTACCCGACGCCAACACGGGTTTGCGCCCGGACGCGCCACACGCCCTCGGATGGGCCTCCCTGCTGTGTCGGGAGACGCTACGCCTCGTGGGTAGGAAACTCCGCCTGGTGCCGCCGACCTATACCCACGAGAGCTGGCCCGACCGTGGCGAACTGCTGCGGGTACCTCCGCTGCGCCCGCTGCTGAAGAAGACGCTCTGCAGCGAGGACTGCTTCCCGCCGGACGTCTTTGACACCGGGCGGCTGAGGCAGATCTACGAGGAGCACGTCTCCCGTCACCGGCACTACATGCGCACGCTCCTCTGCCTGCTGAGCTTCGGACGCTGGTTCCAGAACTACGGACCATCGGCCGTGTGACCGCGCGCCCCGACCTGACGACGAGACGGAGCGTTTGCCAGTGTACACCTTCCGGGAAGTAGCCGATTACATCCGCGCCCGGGGTCTGCGTCCGCTCCTCGCCACCGCAGTCAGGCGCTTCCTGTTCTGCCATGAAAGGCGGCTGCTGCTCTGCCTCTCCCTCGACGAACTGACCCCGCTGCCGGACCGCACAGGCGATCTGCTGCGGAACGTTGAGGTGCGCGAGGCCCGAACCGATGACCTCCAGCCCCTCCACCGCGCCATGCGGCAGGCCGACTGGTGGGAGCGGAAGCGGGAACTCCGCCGGTGGGCAGAGACCGACTGCTACCACCTGGTCGTGGCCGAAGCCGACGGCCGGCTGATCGGCTCGGCATGCGTGGGACGTCGCATCCCCCGAAGTCACGGCATCGCCCGGCGGGCAGTTGCGCTGGAACCGGGGGATGCATACGGCGTCCACGTGTTCGTGGCCCCCCGCTGGCGTGGCCGAGGCGTGTATCCTCTCATGCTGAGCGACCTCGTGCGGAGGCTGAAAGAGGACGGCCGGGAGCGGATACTTACGCTGGTGGACCCCCACAACCGCGCCGCTGTACGGTCACACCTCAAGATGGGGATGACCGAGGCGGAGGAGGTGGTCTTCCGGCGGCTGCTCGTCGTGGCACGGGCAAGCTGCCGTCCCCTGCCCCGCGAGTAGGCCCCGGATGTGCCGAGCCGCAAGGGGGGCGGCGTGGCAACTCAGGCACGTCCGTAGTGGTCCGCAACCCGACGTAGCGCCTCGGCGTTGTGGAGCCGCCACGCACAGGTGGGAACGCAGCGCAACCGGTCGCCGGCCGGGTCCAGAAAGGCGGCCGTAACCGGACACCGTCTGAGACGCTCGGTCTGGAAAGCCGAGTCGTCCTGCAGGGGCATCACGAACACCTCGGCCACGCCGTCGAGCCGTGTGTGACGCCTGAACACCTCCCGCAGGGCGCGACCGAGGGCCAGCTCAAGTGGAATGCGCAGAGCGTGCGCAAGTTTGCCGATCCCTCGCCCGCGAAGCAGCTCCGCCAACTTCAGCTTCCCGACGAGGCGAGGCGCCACCAGTGCCAGAGCGGCCAGCTCGCGGGGCGTCCTGGCTCGCGCCCCCGCCCGCGCACCCCGGGCATAGCCGCCCAGCCACCTGTCAAGGCGCTCTCCAATCGCGACCAGTTCCCGCACCACCTCGGGCGTCGAACCGCGCAGGAACCGGCTCACCGGCACGAACCGATCGCCGTCGGAGAACACGACGCAGGCACTCTCGCAGTCGGGGTGCGCTCCGGCATACGCCCATGGGCGCATGCCCAGGCAATGCATCAGGGCAGCCATGCGTCCCTGGACCCCCGCGGGAACAAACTCGGTTCCCTCCCCCGGAAGGCATTCCTCCACCAGCGCTTCGACTTCCTCGGAGGTGATCCGGTCGGGCTCCCCGTCCGGCCACGCAGCATCCCACGTCCGGGTCAGGGGAAAGAGCTGTAACCGGCGGACGAACTCGCGCCGACGGTGGCAGAACTCCATCAGCTCCGGAAGCTCATCGTCGTTGAGGCCGCGCGCGACAACCGTCATGACGAACACCTTCGCGCCGCCCGTC
>JASFTU010000152.1:0-5783 GCA_050050635.1 Candidatus Brocadiaceae bacterium | reverse complement strand
TGGGCGAGGACGGGCTGCTGCAGGTGTACGAGTACAGGACCTGGGGCCGGCCGCTCGATTCGGTTACGGATCTGGCGGCGACGGCGCTCGGGAAGATGCGTGAGGCCAGCGTGGTGGCGCCTGCCCGACTGGAGGCGATGCCGATGGTCTTCACGCCGAAGGCGCTCGGCAACCTGTTCCGCCCCCTGGAGGTGGCCCTCAACGGCAAGCACGTGCACAAGGGCTCGTCCGTGCTGCGCGGGCGCCTCGGAGAGCAGGTGCTGGACGAACGGATCACACTCCTCGACGACCCCACGGTGGACTTCGCGCCCGGGAGCTGTCCGATGGACGACGAGGGTACCGCGGCGCGAGCGACGCCGCTGTTCCAGCACGGCGTGCTCCGCACCTACCTGGCCGACCTCCAGACGGCCGGCCTCCTGGGCATCGAGCCGACGGGGCACGGCTTCCGCAGCTACTCCAGCCGACCCTCTCCCTCCACCACGAACACCATGGTCGCAGCGGGCGACGTCTCCTTCGAGGAGATGAAGGCCGGGATGGTGCGGGGGCTGATCGTGGACCAGACGCTCGGATCCGGCCAGAGCAACGTGCTGGCGGGGGAGTTCAGCGTGAACGTGGCGCTCGGCTTCCTGGTGGAGAGCGGAGAGGTCCAGGGGCGCGTCAAGGACTGCATGGTGGCCGGAAACGTTTACGATGTGCTGAAGCAGGTTGAGGCCGTCGGCAGCGAGCGAGAGTGGCTGGGCAGTGCGTGCGCCCCGCCCGTCATGATCGGCGGGCTGAAGCTCGCCGCGCAGGGATGACCGCTGAACCGTCGGCACGGAAGTGAAGCAGGCCGCTCGCGGCTGCCCACACCCCGCGGCAGACCCCGAGGTCAGAGATCGATTTCGGGAACCACCGCGTCGACGAACTCGTACTCCAGGGCCTCCTCCGCAGAGAAGACGAAGCTGCGCCCTTCCAGAGGGAGCCATTCCTCGGGGAGGCGGCAACGCGACCGGAGGAGCTCCTCCTGGTGTTCGCGGAATACGGACACGAGGTCGTCGGGGTGGCCTCCGTCCTCGCGCTCTCCGGATCAACCGTCCAGTGAACCTCACGGCGAAGCCCGGCCGGTCCGTGCCGCCGGCCGAGCTCCGGGGGATACACCGCTTGCCGTGTCTGCATCGCCCGGCGCGTCACCCGGCCGGCTCGGAAGCATATTTCAGCGGCTGCGGAGACGCCTTGCACCACGACGACCCGACGGACTCGAGCAGCATCCGAACCGCAGGCGTGGTCCAGCCCCTGCCACGGGGACAGCCTCCGCTCGTTGTGCGCCGGGAATGGCCTGCAGCTTCATCCTCACACCGCCGGCGGCGCACGTCAGTACTGGATCGGGTCCTCCCGCCAGTAGCGCACCAGGCAGCCGTCTTTGAACTCGTACACGAAGCGGTAGAGCCGCTCGTGGAAGGTCTCCCATCCCACCAGGAACGGGACCTCCAGCCGGGCCTGCTTCTCCCGGGAATGGACGTAGACTCGGAGCTCGCGCCCGTCGGCCAGCGCCAGCACCTGCCGCGGCTGGCCGAAGGCGTGGACCAGGTCCTCAGGAGTAGTCGCCTCCGCGGGGGGCTTCAGCCTCCCCTCGGCCACGCGTCCCCGCTCCGTGGGCGAGACGGAGCGGTGCACCAGACAGCCCGCGCTCAGGCACACGGTGCTCAGCAGCACAGCCAGCGCCATTCGTCGCCATAGCATGGCGGCTCCTTTGGTTGGGTGATCGCTTCGCTTTAGTTCCGTCTACTCCGGCTCTCTGTCCCGGAAGGCGTCCGCGTCCTCACGCCACCACTGCTCCCATGCGGAGATGGCCGCCTCGTTGTCCCGGGGCGAGGCACCGGGGTCGTAACCGAAGCTCTCTCCGGTCACCTCCCGCAGACGCTCGACCATCCGACTCACCCTTTCGCGGTCCGCAAGCTCCCGGCAGCGCGAGCGCGTGGGATCCTCCGCGTAGTCGAACATATAGCACGCCCGGGGGTGGCGCAATGCCACGATCATGTCGGGCAGGGCGACTGCGAAGTCCCTGCGCGCCGCCTCCTCGCGACCCAGCCGGCGAAGCGCCCGGCCCCGAGCCAGGTAGCAGTAGCCCGGCCTGCTGTACTCCGCAAGCATCTCGATCACGCGTGAGAAGTCGCGCGCCGCTTCCTCGTACCGCCCGAGCCTGTGGCGCGCGACGCCCCGCCAGTACCAGGCCCAGTTCCGGCGCGGCTCCAGCTCCAGCGCGCGGGACAGAAGCCCCAGGGCCTCACTGTTGTGCCCCGCCTCGAGTCTCCGCCGCGCCTCAGTGAATAGAGCCACCGAGCGGTCCCTCTGTCGGAGCCACGACGGCTTCTCGTCGGACGGCTCATCTCCTCGCCGGTCCACCACCGTGGCCCCTTCCGGCAGCCGGACCTCAAACCTGCCCTCCGGCGGCGCCTCGTAGCTGACCTCGTAGCCGAGCAGCCCCACGGGCAGTCTGGTGTCCGGGTCCACGTACACCTCTTCGCTGAACTTCAGCCAGCTCACCCGGTGCGCCGGCCGACCCCTGTATGTCACGTTCCGTTCGATGGTCATGGTGCCGCCCCTGCTGGCCAGGTCCACCAGGAACTCCTGCCAGCTATCGATGAAGGTGAACCGCTTGTCTTCAGCGTCCCAGAGGACCACGGTGTCCCTGTCGCGGTAGTGCGCCATGACCGTTCGGCCGTCGTCGATCACCAGCAGGTGCCCCGGCGTATCCTGGCGATACCGTACCCGTTCTCCGGTCACGGCATACTCGATCCAGCGTTCGTCCCTCCGCGTTCCGTCGGGATCCCTGTCGATCAGGTGGACGTGGCGCACGCCCTTCGCCGCCGCGACGGTATCCGCCCAGGCGTAGCCTTCCCCGTCCGGCCTCAGCCGCAGCAACCCGCCCAGCAACACCGCCACTGCCGCGGCGGCGGCGAGCCAGCGCGCAAGGGCACGCACCCGCCGCTTCCGGCCGCTCGCCGTGCCCCTCCGCCGGGAGCGGACGCGTTCCAGTGTGGCGGCGAGGACCTCGGGGGCCGGCCCGGCGGGAACGTCTGCTTCCGCAATCGCCCTCACGGCGCGCGCCAGTGGTTCATCGCGTTCCAGTTGTCCGTCGTGCGTTCTCATTGCCTTCTCCCAGTCGTTCCCGCAGCCGCTCGCGTGCCTCGTGCAGCAGCACACCGACGGCGTTTGTCGTCAGATCGAGAGCCCGGCCGATCTCCTCGTACCTCATGCCCTCCACGAATCGCAGGCTGAAGACTTCGGCCTGGCGCGGGGACAGCGCGGTCATCGCCCGGCGCAGACGGTCGGCCAGTTCATTACGGCGGGCCTGCTGATGCGGCTGCGGCGCCTCGCCGGGTATCCGGCCGCAGTCGGTCGAGCGGTCGAGCCCGTCTTCCCGACGAATCTTCGCACGCAGCAGGTCCAGGGCCCGGCGGGTGGCGAGCGTCTTGAGCAGGGCCGGCCAGTCGCGCACCTCCTCCCGGCAGGAGACCTCGTAGGCGGACAGGAAGGTCTCCTGAAAGCACTCCTCCGCGTCGGAGCGGTCTCCCAGAAGCCGCCATGCGACCTGCCATACCGTCCGGCCGTGTTCGCGGAGGATCCGCTGCCAGTCAGCCATCCGCCGTCCCCATCGTTGAAGCGCCGCTTCTGCCCCTGTAGTCGTTCCCCGGCTGGCGATATTAGTGGGAATCTCCACGCCTTGCAGGCAGGCGGCGGGCCGGATTCACCGGAAGCTTGGGCACAGGCCGGCTCCCGTAGCATCCGCCGCGGACAGAGGCAATTCCCGCCGACGCGCGGGAAGGTGAATCACCGTAGGAGGGAGGGCTGGACGGCGGCGCACGACGCGCCGAATGGTCCGTCGCAGATGGGGCCCCTCAGAGGGCCCGCGCCGCCCAGAGCATGCCCCGTCGCACCATCAGCCGCGCCTCCGGCACGTCGAAGTCCGAGGCCACGTGCCCCAGCGAACAGTAGAAGACCCGACCCTCGCCGTACGTCCGCTTCCACGCCACCGGCATGACGGTGCCCTCGATCCACGGCGCGTGCTCGCCGCCGAAGGTGGTCGTCGCCAGCACCTCGTTGCCCGGGTCCACGTGCATGTAGTACTGCTCGGAGTGCATCCGGAAATCGTCGATGCCCGTCACGATCGGGTCATCGGCGGCTGTGATGTTGACCTCGTAGTCGATTATACCGCCGGGGTGGGCCACCCACTGCCCGCCGGTCATCCACTGGTACTCGGTGTTCCGGCGGAACGCGTCGCACATGCCGCCGTGCCACCCGGCGATGCCGACTCCGCCCTTGAGCGCATCCAGCAGTCCGGCGCACTGCTCCCCCGAGATCTCGCTCATGGTCCAGACGGGCACTACCAGGTCGAGCTGGCCCATCAGGTCCGCGTCGGTGTAGCTGTCGAGCGTATCGGAGACGGTGACCTCGAAGCCGTTCGCTTCGAGGATCGGCACGAAGATGTCCGCGCACTTCTTCGGTTCGTGTCCTTCCCATCCGCCCCAGCAGATCAGCGCCTTCTTCATCGTCTCCTCCGTGGACGATCCTCGCGAGATCGGGGGCCGATGTTAGCGGGCGGGGCCGCCCGCTTCAACGGAGGGGCCTGCGGGCAGGCAAGGGGGCCGCTCTTTCCCCGGCTTCAGTGCCACCGGCGCCAGCGGGTCCAGCTCAGCATCGTCTCTATGAACCCTCGCAAGGAGCCGGTCACCTGCTCGAACCAGAAGACCCCGACTACGCCGCAGACCAGCGGCAGGACGATCAGCAGGTAGCAGGCAAGTGTGCCCAGCCGGCCGTGCCAGAAAAACCAGTGCGCAGTCAACAGCAAAAGCAGCCCCAGCAGGAAACCGAAGAACGCCGAGAGAAGGAAACGCGCAACGGCGGCCTTCGGTCCCCGGCCGCTCAGGGGGTCATCATCCCTGTACCGACCCATTCCGGCCTCCCACCTGTGTCCGGGTTGCTCTACGCGTGACCCGGGACAGATACCTCACGGGACACGCTGCCCGCACGCTCCCCTCGCCGGACGCCCGTCTCGATGGCAAGTATAGCACGTGCCGCCCTTCATGCAAGCCCTGGAAGGACCGCGGGGCGCCACGCCGGCCGGGGCGACCCCGGCTCACCTGCCCTCGAGACCGTCCAGGACCGCCTGCCCCTCCGCGGAGCTGAAGAACGCCGTCAGATCGCGCGTGAGGGATTCCATACTTCCCCGGACCGCCGGCAGCAGGTCTTCGAACTGGTACTCGAGGCAGTCCGCCCCCGGCCCGCGGCTATGCCCGTACACCAGCGCGCCCAGCGGGTCAACACAGGCCGGATGACCAGGTCCGCGTCCGCGGGGAGAGGGGGCTCGGGCCGCCCCGGATACAGGTTGGGAAAGCGCCTCTGCCCACGGTACGGTTCCTGCCCCAGGTACACCCCTTCGAAGACATTGGGTTCCGTCAGGTAGGTGGCCAGCACCGGCAAGAGCTCGTCGGTGCCGATGGGCGCCGAGGCGGGATGATGCGGCTGTGTCTCCTGCCACTCCCAGACCTGCCGCCTGAACTCCTCCGGCTCTGCGCCCGGCGCCCCCTCCTCGGCGAAGTCAGGGCCCGGCCCCGCCTGGTGTTCGCACCTGACCCAGAACACGAAGGGGAGGAAGGCCAGAGCGCCCATGCCCTTGTCGATCGTCTCGCGCCGGTCGTCCCACTGACGGATGGCGACCACGGCGGGGAAGGGGTGATCCTGCCTCAAGGAAGGAGCGGGCGCGTGGTGGAAGGAGGTACGGTACGGAACGGCACAACCGGCCA
>JASFTU010000151.1:0-5790 GCA_050050635.1 Candidatus Brocadiaceae bacterium | reverse complement strand
ATACACTGCCTGGTGCAGCACTCCGAGTCGAAGACGATCATCAAGGCCTTCCGGGAGGAGCGTGACCGCATCGTGCCCGGCGTGCAGGTCGAGGAGTCCGGCTACGTTTCGTTTGCGCTTCAGTGCCGGCACTGCGAAGAGGCGCCGTGCATAGAGGCCTGCATGAGCGGGGCCATGCACCGGGATCCCGAGACCGACGCCGTGCTGTGCGACCAGGAGCGCTGCGTCGGGTGCTGGATGTGCATCATGGTCTGTCCGGTGGGCGCGATCCGGCGGGGCGCCGAAGGGCGAGTGGCCTCCAAGTGTGACCTGTGCCTCGGGGAGCAGTACCCGGCCTGCGTGGCGAACTGCCCGAACGAGGCCATCGTGCTGCAGGGAGAGGACGAACGTGAGTAAGACCCCCTACATGATCATCGGCAACGGAGTCGCGGCCGTGGCCGCGGTGGCCGGCATCCGGAGTGCCGACGACCGCGGCCCCATCACGCTGATCGCGCGCGAGCCGCACCACACCTACTCGAAACCCCTCATCTCCTATCTGCTGGGGGGTGTGGTGGAAGAGGAGCAGTTGCTCTACCGGCCGCGGGACTTCTACCGGAGCAACGGAGTGTCCCCGCTCCTGGGGCTCGAGGTCGCGCGGGTCGACCCGGGACGGGGCATCGTGGAGACTACGGACGGGGAGGAACGCTCCTTCGGTCGCTTGCTGATCGCCACCGGAGGCGTACCGATCGTCCCGCCGGACGTCGAGGCCGCGGACGCGACCGGCGTCTTCACCCTCACGACCCTGGAGGACGCCCGCAACATAAAGGGCTACATCGAAGCCAGGGGGCTGGAGGAGGCCCTTGTGGTGGGGGGTGGACTGATCGGGATGAAGTCCACCGAAGCCCTGGTCGAGCTGGGCATCCGGACCACGGTCGTCGAACTGGCGGACCGGATCCTGAGCACCACCTTCGACCGGACCGCGGGCGAGCTGGCCCTCCGTCAACTGCGGGAGGCCGGGGTCACGGTCCACTGCGGGACCACCGTGCGCCGGATCCGGACCCGGAAAGGAGAGGTCGACGGCGCTGTGCTCCGGGACGGTACGCGGCTCTCTTGCCGGCTGGTGATTTTCGCCATCGGCGTCGTCCCCAACGTGGACATCGTCCGGGGCACCGATGTCCAGACCGACCGCGGCATCCTGGTGGACGAGACGATGCAGACGTCCGTCGGCGGCATCTATGCGGCGGGCGACGTCGCCCAGGCGGACGACCTGCTGGGGGCCGGGAAGCGGGCCATCCCCATATTCCCGGACGCCTTCCGGCAGGGCCTGGTGGCGGGCAGCAACATGGCCGGCCGCCGCAGGCTGTACCGCGGCGGCATCCCCATGAACTCGGTGGACATCTTCGGCCTGCCCACTATATCCGTGGGTCTGACCGACCCCGAGGGGGGAGGCTACGAAGTCCTGACCGCTCTGGACGAAGGCGAGCCGAGCTACCGGAAGATAGTCCTGCAGAACAACAAGGTGGTGGGCGCGATCTTCATCGGCTGCATAGACCGGGCCGGCATCGTCACCGGCCTCATCCGTGAGCAGGTCGACGTGTCGGACTTCAAGGACGCGTTGCCGACCGAGGATTTCGGCCTCATCTCGTTGCCCAGGGTATACCGGAAACACGTCGTTTCTGGTATGGGTATAGAGGTATGAAGATCGACGCCGAAGACGTTGACTTCCGCGAGTTGAACGAGCGGATCCACGCCGCCCTGCGGGACGATGTCTCGGGAATACTGCTGGAGAACGTCCGCGGGCAGCGTTACATCGGCGCTGGCCTGGGTCCGGGAGTCAGGGTCACCATAGACGGCGTGCCCGGCAACGACCTGGGAGCCTTCATGGACGGGGCCGAGCTGGTCGTCCGGGGGAACGCTCAGGACGGCGTGGGCAACACTATGAACTCCGGCAGCATCGTCGTGCACGGCGATGCCGGGGACATTGCAGGCTACTCGATGCGCGGCGGACGCATCTTCGTGCGCGGCAGCGTCGGTTACCGTGCCGGCATCCACATGAAGGCTTACAGGGAACGGGTTCCCGTGCTTGTTGTCGGAGGCACGACGGGCGACTACCTCGGGGAGTACATGGCCGGTGGCATTCTGGTGGTGCTGGGCATCGGTGCCGAGGGGACCTCTGCCGCCGGCGAGTGGGTGGGGACGGGAATGCATGGTGGCGTCATCTACCTGCGGGGAGGGCTCGAGGCACACCAAACCGGCGCCGAAGTCGGCATGGACGGGCTGGACGAGGCCGAGTGGGCTACGCTCAGCGGAGTGCTGGACGAGTACCGGGACGCCTTTGACCTGGAGGACCTTGAACTGAAGCCCGACGACTTCGTGAAGCTCTTCCCGCAGACCACGCGTCCGTACGGTGCCCTCTACGCGTATTGAGGCACCTTCCCGCTCCGCATGCCGGTCTCGCCCAGACGGGCTCTCGCCCCGTTCTCGCGCATATGGGCAGCCCGTCGGAATACGCCGCTGTCACTGGTGCAGCCGATTGAAAGCAGTGGTGTTTTTCGGATAGAATAATCGGGTCGGATGGCTCTGTGGGGGCTGGTGTAGCGTGCCGGCCACTGGAGTCAAGATGTTGGTGGCGAAGCATTCAGAGGAACAGCGCGATTGCCGGCCGTCTGGTCATGGGGTTTATGTGGGGATAGGAGCGAACGTGGCGGTGAAGAAGAAGGAGCTCGAACAATTCCGCAGTATGTTGCTGGAGCTGAAGCGTAAGCTGACCAACAACATCGGCCACCTGCACAATGGCGCCTTGAGGACGGGCGGAGAGGCCGGGGACGAGCTGTCGGACGTGACGGCGGAACACATGGCTGACCGGGGCAGCGACAACTTCGCACAGGACCTGATGGTCCGGATTCTGCAGGACTGCGACGCCGAGGTGTGTGACATCAATCTGGCCCTGCAGAAGATCGAGGAAGGCACCTATGGACTGTGCGAGAACTGCGGCAATTCCGTCAGCCGGAAGCGGCTGAGAGCGCTCCCCTTCGCGCGTCTCTGCATCGAGTGCAAACAGGAAGAGGAGCGGCGTGGCGCGCGCGCCTCCTAGCCGGTCGCCCCGGACATCTGCCGCCCTTCCGCAGTCCGTGAGATTTCTGTCACCGGGTGCGCTTTGGGCTTTCTCAGGAAATGCTTTGCCGGGCGGAAGAAGCTGTTCTGGCTCTCCGCCGGTCTTGTCCTCCTTGCGGATCAGCTCAGCAAGTCCCTCCTGTGGCATTTGCCGGAAGCAGGGCGTGAGCCGGTCGTCCTCATACCCCACGTGCTGCAGGTCATCGGGCACGGGGGCAACCCCGGGGGCGCTCTTGGGCTGCCGGGCAGTCCGCTCCTCTACGGCGTCGCCGCCCTCGTGGGGCTGGCGCTGATTGCCTTCTTCTTCGCTACGACGGGACCGGGGGAGGGTCTGGTGCACTGCGGGCTCGGTCTGCTGGCCGGCGGCGCAATGGGGAACCTCATAGACCGCGTCAACCTGGGTTTCGTGCGCGACTTCATCGACCTCCACTGGAAGGATGCCTTCCACTGGTACACCTTCAATGTGGCCGACGCCGCCATCTGCCTGGGTTTCGGTATCATCCTCTTTGGGTACCTGTTCAGCGGGGAACGGAGCCCTCATCCCGAGGAAGAGGAGGCGTCGGAGAGGTACGGTTAGCTGGCCCGCCCCGTCGGAGCGCGGGGGCCGGGCTCCGGCCTTTTGGGTTGCACAAGCGAGGAGGGCTGGTACAATCTGAGGCGTGGGCGGGCCCCCGGGATGTCCGTTCAGCCCCGGGCAGCCGGTTCGCGGGCTTTTCCACCGGGTTTACCAGGCAACGGGTTACGCGATGGCGCACCTGATCATCAAGACGGGAGACAGGGCGGGGGACAAGATCCCGCTCTCCCGGGTCACGTGCATCGGCCGCGGGATGGACATGGACGTGCGGCTGGACGATCTGACCGTCTCCAAGCGTCATGCGCGGATCCTGCGCAACGAGAGGGCGGAGTATGTGCTGGAGGACCTGGCCAGCAGCAACGGCACCTTCCTCAACGACAAGCAGGTCACCACGAAGCCGCTGACCGAAGGCGACAGGATCACCATCGGCCAGACTGCCTTCGAATTCCGCCGGCCGGAGGCCGAGTCGGCGGCGGCCCCCCGGCGGTCCAGCCAGACCCTGATCAATATCGAGAAGGACGAGACCACGGCCTCACACGTGAAGACCTCGGTCGACGCCGGCTATGAGCCCAGTCAGGATGTGGCGCTGGGGGAGACGACGGTCGAGGAGCTGTCCGAGGCCAACAGGAGGCTGAGAACCCTGCTGGAGATCGGCAAGTCCATCGGAACGGCCCTGGACGAGGACGAGCTGCTGGAGAGGATCCTGGACAACCTGTTCGAGGTCTTCCCCGAGACCAACCGGGGCTTCATCATCCTGCGTGAGCCCGATACCGGCCGACTCACGCCCGCCAAACGCCGCGTCAAGAAGGGCAGCAGCCCCGAGGATGAGCAGCTTCAGGTGAGTGAGACGATTCTCGAGTACGTGCTGGAGCGGAAGCAGGGCGTGCTGATCGCGGACACCATGAGCGATGAGCGTCTGCCGACCAGCCGCAGCATCCTGGACTTCGAGATGCGCTCCGTCATGTGCGCGCCGCTGAAGTACGAGGAGCAGGTACTGGGGTTTATCCAGCTCGATACCGACCGCATCGCCGCCAACTACGATGATGACGGGCTGACCCTGCTGGTGGGGATCGCCAACCAGTGCGCGCTGACCATAGCGAACGCCCGGTTGCACCGCCAGCTCGTCCGCCGGGAGCGGCTTGAGCGTGACCTGCAGAACGCCCGCCGCATCCAGAACAGCTTCCTGCCGCAAAGTCCGCCGAGGGCGTCGGGCTATGAGTTCGAGGACGCATACTCGACCGCCCTCGAAGTGGGCGGGGACTTCTACGATTTCGTGCAACTGGGCGACGGCAAGGTCGTGATTGTTGTGGGAGACGTCAGCGGCAAGGGCATCACTGCTGCCCTGATGATGGCCAAGATGGCCAGCAACGTGCGGTTCTTTGCCACCACGCAGTCCGGGCCGAGCGCTTTGCTGCAGCGTCTCAATGAGGTGGCGCTCAGCTCCGAGACCGACATGTTCGTAACGGTCCTGATAATGTACCTCGACTGCGCCGAACACGAACTCCGCATGTCCAACGCGGGGCACTGCTACCCGCTGCTGCGCAAGAGCAGCGGGGAGGTGCAGCGCCTCGAGGGCGGGAACGGCTACCCGGTGGGCATCATGGAGGAGGCGGAGTTCCCCGAGGCGGACGTCCTGCTGGAAGAAAGGGATGTGGTTTGTGTGTTCACGGACGGCATCGTTGAGGCAATGAACGAGCAGCAGCAGCAGTTCGGCTACAAGAGGCTGATCCGAGAGATGACCGCGGCGCCGTCCTCGCCCGAAGAAGTGGTCAGGACCATACAGAAGGCCATTCGCGAGCACGCCGGAGGCGCGGCCCAGAGCGACGACCTCACTCTCGTCTGCTTCGGCAGGACGGGCGAAGCTGGGGGTGAGTGATCATCCCTTCCCTGCGGGCAGGATCCTCACTGTCCGGTCCACTATCTCCAGGCGCCCCTCGGCGAACAGGTTGATTGCCTCCGGGTACGCCTTCTTCTCCATTTCGAAGACGCGTGCCGCAAGGGAGTGCGGATCGTCTCCCTCCTCCACGGGCACGGCCTTCTGCACGACGATCGGTCCGTGGTCGTACTGGTTGTCGGCGAAGTGCACCGTGCAGCCGCTCACTTTGCATCCATAGTCGAGAACG
>JASFTU010000150.1:0-5846 GCA_050050635.1 Candidatus Brocadiaceae bacterium | reverse complement strand
CTTTGAGCCCTTCACCTGCACGCCGCACCTTCAGCGACTCAAGCTGCAGGCCCGGGTGAGCACGCTGCATACGCGTGCCGAGGCCACGCGCGAGAATTGCCGCCTTGCCGCTCATCTGGGTGGATTACTCCCGTCTGACGGGGCCTCACAACGCAAGCCACCACGATACCGCATGCCGTTCGATCTTCAAGCGGGCCGATCGCGGCCAATCACTGCCTGCCGTACTTGCCCGGGTAGGTCTTCCAGCGTCTATGCAACCAGAGCCACTGCTCCGGCGACTGGCGCACGACCTCCTCCATGTCCCGGGTTATCCGCTGGGTGATGCGCCGGGTTTCCGACTGCCTGTCGCCGTCGCTCCTGGGCTGGACAACGTCCGTGAGGACGATGCGGAAGCGGTTCTCTCCGGCGATGCGCTGGCCGTAGACGAAAGCGACGGGAGCGCCGGTGCGTATGGCCAGTCGGGCGGGGGCGGTGGTCGTGCTGGCCGGTCGCCCGAAGAACTCCGCGAACATGCCGTGACGGCGGGCGTCCTGGTCAATCAGCATCGCCACGTGCTGGCCCTTCTCGACCAGCCGCACCATCTGGCGCAACGCCCCGTGCTTGCCCAGCATTCTCTGGCCGGTTATCTCTCGGAGTCGTCGTATGTAGTCCTCGATGAAGACGTTGTCGAAGGTGCGCCCCATCGACCACACGGGGTACCCGATCAGCGGCGCCACCGCGCCAAGCACCTCCCACTGGCCGAAGTGCCCGGTGACGAACACGATCCCCGTGCCGTCCTGAACGCCCTCCAGCTTCTCGAACCCCTCCGTCTCGAACAGATCCTCTTGTTCCCAGTGGCGGACGAACCGCGCGAAGTGGAAACCGTCCAGGATCGTGCACGCAAGATGGCAGTACACGCGCTTGAGGAGGTCGCGTGCTTCGGCACGGGTCATGTTCGGGAAAGCGCGGCAGATGTTCTCGGATGCATTGGCCTTGCGGCGACCCCTGTCGAGGCAGTAGGCCAGGCGCCCGAATATCCGCGCCATGCGGCGCCCGACCGGCCAGGGGAAGATCTGGAAGGCACAACAGGCGTTCCGGAGGACCATGTACTCCAGCCAATCCGTCAGGCGTTTGGTAAGCTGCGGGTCCACTGGTAGCTCGTCTAAGAGCGGCTAAGGTTCCCGTCGAGGACCCGGCACAGGAATCGCCCGGTCTGGCTGCGCTGGCAACGGGCCACTTGCTCAGGTGATCCCGCCACCACCACTTCCCCGCCCGTGGGTCCCTGTTCGGGTCCGAGGTCAATCACGTGGTCAGCATATTTTATAACATCAAGGTTGTGTTCAACTACCACAACCGTGTGGCCATCGTCAACCAGCGACTGGAAGCAGGAGAGCAGCTTGCGAATGTCGTCGAAGTGCAGGCCGACCGTGGGCTCGTCGAAGATGAACAGCAGGCGCGCGTCTGTCCCGTGGATCATGTGGGAGGCCAGCTTCAGCCGTTGCGCCTCGCCCCCGGACAGGGTCGTGGCCGGCTGGCCGAGGCGTATGTAGCCCAGCCCCGTCCGGCTCAGGTAGCGCAGTCGTCGCGTGATGCCTTCCTGGTCGCGGAAGAATCGGATTGCCTCGTCGGCGGTCATTGTCAGCACGTCGTGTATGGAGCGGCCCCTGTATTTCACCTCGAGGATGTCCCTCTGGAAGCGCCGCCCTCCGCACTTCTCACAGGTCACGTAAACGTCGGCCAGGAACTGCATGTCCACCTTGATGCTTCCGGTCCCCTGGCACTCCTCACAACGTCCCCCCGGCGTGTTGAAGGAAAAAGTTCCCGGGTCCAGGTTCCGGATGCGGGCGTCGCGTGTGTCGGCAAAGAGCTTGCGGATGTAGCCGTAGGCTTTGCAGTATGTTGCGGGGTTGGAGCGAGGGGTCTGGCCGATGGGTGCCTGGTCCACCAGCACCACGTCGTCCACGAGGTCGTCGCCCACCAGCTCGTCGTGCTCGCCGATAGGGTCGGCATAGCCGCCCGGTTTGCGCCGCTTGAGGGCCCCGTAGAGCGTGTCCTGCACAAGGGTGCTCTTGCCGCTCCCGCTCACGCCCGTCACGCAGATGAACAGCCCCAGGGGGAACTCAACCTCGATGGCCTTGAGGTTGTGTGCGCGGGCTCCCCGCAGAACGATGCTCTCCTTGCCCGGTTGCCGGCGCTCCTCGGGGACCGGTATGCGCAGCTCCCCGCGCAGATAAGCTCCCGTAACGGACTCCTCGCACTCCTCCAGACCCTCGGCCGGTCCTGCGTAGACTACCCGTCCGCCGCGGTCGCCCGCCCGGGGACCGAGGTCGATGACGTGGTCCGCAGCTTCGATCAACTGGCGATCGTGCTCGACCACCAGCACCGTGTTGCCGCAGTCGCGGAGGCTGTTCAGGATGGCGATCAGGCGGTCGGCGTCACGCGGATGCAGGCCGATGCTGGGCTCGTCCAGGATGTAGAGCGTGTTCACCAGCGCAGAGCCCAGGCTCGTGGCCAGGTTCACGCGCTGCATCTCCCCGCCGCTCAGCGTTCTGGTCAGCCGGTCCAGCGTGACGTAGCCCAGCCCGATCCTGTCCAGGCAGTCCAGGCGTCCCCGGACCTCCCGCAGCAGAAGCTGGCTGACCCTCTGCTCGTAGTCGCTCAGCACGACCTCGTCATGGAACCAGCGGTTCGCCCGCTCGATGCTCATGGCGCTGACGTCGGCGATGGTCTTGCCGCTTACCCTGACGGCACGTGCCTCCTCGCACAGGCGCGTGCCGTCGCAATCGGGACAGGTCTCGTAGGCCCGGTACCGGCTGAGCAGGACGCGCACGTGCAGCTTGTACTTCTTTGTGCGCAGCCAGTCGAAGAAGTCCCACACCCCGTAGAAGTGCTCGGTCCCTTCGAAGACGGCTTCCCTCTGCGAGTCCTCCAGGTCCTGCCAGGGGACGTCCACGGGGATGCCCGCCTCCGGGGCTCCCTCCAGGAGCTGCTCCATGCACTCCCGGGTCGAGTCGGTGGTCCATGGCGCGACGGCACCGCCCCGAAGCGACTTGCGCGGATCGGGGACGACGGCCTGCCGGCTGATGGTGATGCTCGCCCCGTAGCCCGAGCAGCTCTCGCAGGCGCCGAGGGGGCTGTTGAACGAGAAAAGCTGGGGACTGGGCTGGGGCATCTCCCGCTGGCAGTAAGGGCAGAGTAGCCTGTTGCTGAACTTCATGGTCGGCCCGTCGATCACGTGCACCCGGCACTGCCCGCGGCCCAGCCTGTAGCAGGTTTCGACGGCCTCCGTGATGCGCTGCCGGCTGTCCGGCTTCACGATCAGACGGTCGGCCACGACCTCCACTTCCCCGGCCTCCGGCAGCGGAATCTCATCGGTGGCGGTTATGTCCACGACCTCCCCTTCGACGAGCAGCCGCACGAAACCCATTTCCCGGATGCGCTCGGTCTGCTCCTCCACGGTGAACTTCTCGGTCAACGTCAGGGGGAAGGTCACCATGAACCGACTGTCTTCCGGCAGCGAGAGCGCCTCCGTGGCCACGTTGGCCGGCGCATGGGATTCAATCTCCCGGCCGCACTCCGGACAGAACACGTGCCCGACGCGCGCCCACAGAAGGCGCAGGTAGTCGTTCAGTTCGGTGGCCGTGCCCACGGTCGAACGACGGTTCTTGACGGGGTTCTTCTGCTCGATGGCGATGGCCGGCGGGATGTTCTCCACCTTGTCCACGTCGGGCTTGTCCATCCGCTCCAGGAACTGGCGGGCATAGGCACTGAAGGACTCCACGTACCGCCGCTGGCCCTCGGCGTAGAGGGTGTCCAGTGCGAGGCTGGACTTGCCGCTGCCGCTGACGCCCGTCACGACCACGTACTGGCCCCGTGGCACGTCCACGTCGATGTTCTTCAAATTGTGGACGCGCACTCCGCGGGCGCGGATGGCCTGGTCGGTGCTCATGCGTAGCGCCTGATGAAGCCTGTAAGTGGACCTCCCAAACCCACTATTATAACAGATGGCGCCTTTCCTGCGACCGTTGGAGGATGTCCGCCGAACGTCAGTGGTGGGCTCCGGAGCGCCCCGACAGCGGACGCAGCACCTCGGCCGAGGGCAACGGGATGGACTACGAGGAGACGGTTGCATTCCGCGGGGACCCGGACGAGGCCCTGCGGACGGCTCGGCCGGCCTTCGTGCAGGCCGGCTTCGAGGTCTCAGCGATCGAGGACGCCTCCTTCCAGGCCACTCAACCGGGCATGGCCAGCACAAAGGGGCACCCCCTTCTGGGAGCATCACGGGTCGTGGTCGCCGTCAGGGACGGCGCCCTGGGCCTGGGGGCGGACCTCGGCGGCGTGCGGAAGCTGAGGAACGGGCTCATCGTCTTCATCGGCGGGATGGCGCTGGCGTTCCTGGTGGGGTTCGGCGCGTTCCTTCTGCCACGTGTGCGGGCAGGCGAACTCTCCGCCTGGATGCTGTTGGTCCCGGTCGCACCCTTCGTGCCCTGGCCCGTGCTGATACCCTTCATGGTCGGCTCGTGTCGTCAGCGGACGACCCGCGCGCTGGATACCCTCTTGCAGAACGTCCGGACCATCGGCGAAGAGGAGCAGGGCCTGCCGGATGATCGCGCTCAGCCGCCCGGGTAGCGGCTGTACCCGGTCAGATCGAGCTCACGGCCGGCCACGGCCCAGGAGAGCCCCGCCTCGGACGGCAGGATGGCCTCCCGGTAGCACCGCACCAGGTCCTCCTGCAGGCCGGCCACCCAGAGGCGGCGGGCGGGCTCTGCGTCCTCGACACGCATCATCTCCCCCGGGAAGTCAATGATACCCGGGGCGGAGTCCTGCAGGCCGTTCATGCAGAGGGTCTGCGCGGCGGCGGCCTCGATCGGGCAGGCTATCTCAGTCCCTCCGCTCCGGCACGCCTCCAGGCATTGCGTCAGCTTCCGACCGGCTCCGTTGTCGGGCGTGCCGTAGTTCCTCTCGGTTCCGTCCCCGAATCGGGCGACCACCTGCCCGTTCAGTCCGTCCAGGGCCACGGTGCCGCGCTCGAACTCGTAGCTGAAGACCGGGCCGAGCAACTCCCGGCTGCCATGGGAGCTGTAGAAGAGGATCTCCACCCCGTTCTCGGTGTGACAGCGCAGCGCCGCCGTGTCGTAGTTCTCGATGTCGTTGGCCCGGTAGAGCTCTCCCATCACCCGTTCGGGCCGTGCGCTGACGTTCCACGTCTCGCCGAGGCAGTAGAACATGTTGTGCAGGAAATGCGCGGTGGCGTTGTTGACCGGGCTGTCCAGCACCCATCGGCCCCCTCCGTCGCGCACGGCACCCGCCCAGGCATTCCGTCCGTAGTAGGCCTCGTCCCGTGGCCAGAGCACGAGCGTGCGCAGGCGCTTCGGCCGGCCGAAAGTGCCCGCGCGGATGTCCGCCTTCAGCCGCTGGATCTCGTCGCTGAAGGACCACTGGTAGCCGATGGCGACGAAGCGGTCGGCGGCGTCGCGTGCCCGCTGCATGCGGCCGACCTCCTGGAAGGTCGCTCCGAGAGGCTTCTCGCATAACACGTTGCTCCCCCGCTGGAGCGCCCGGCACGTCTGCGGGCAATGAAACTGAATGGGCGAGGAGATCACCGCGAGGTCCGCCGTGTGCTCTTCGTAGAACTCCTCCAGCCTGCCGTAAAGCGGCACGCCCAGCTCCCGCAGCTCGGCGAGCCGACTGCATCGTTCCGGCGCCGGCTCCACCGCGCCGACAAGCCTCACGTCCTCAAACCCGATCCCGTCCAGCAGCGACGACAGGTACGCCTCGCCGTAGCCTCCCACGGCAACCAGCACGACCGACACCGGCTCCGCCATCGCAGCCCTCCGCAACCAGACGCAGTCCGCGCGAGAGTCCCA
>JASFTU010000149.1:0-5875 GCA_050050635.1 Candidatus Brocadiaceae bacterium | reverse complement strand
ACGCGCGGATCCTCCGCAGCGTGGCCGCCTCAGTCTTCGGCGTCTCTGTGTGCCCCCCTGGCGCTACGTCATGGCTCCAGCACCAAGAGGCGTGCGAATACCGCGCAGATCATCGTCTTCGTGAAAGTTTTCATCTGCACCACCTCCTTTCGGCCGGAGCTACCGGATCCAGTCAACCTGCCACAATATAGCGCCTGAACGCCCCGAGGGCAAGCCTTCCATCCCTGCTCCCTGCGCCGGCTTGAGCAGAGAGCTGCGAAGTGGCCTCTTGAGCAAGCTGCTGCTGGTCTTCAGCGGAGTCCTACCGCAGAGGACGCCGCATCGCGGGGAGGGTCTGGTCCGGCCCGAATCGGCGCTGCCCCTGGGGCAACCCCGGTCACGGCTCCTTGCGCAACGCCTTCCGAAGGGCCTCCCGGGCCGCCACCATGGCCTCCCGGCTCGGCATGCGCGGGACGCAGCTCGGGTCGACTTCGACTCCCACCTGCTCGAGCCTCTCGAACACCGGAGTGACCGCCCGCACGATCTCCTCGGGCAGCCCCTCCCTGGCCTCAGGATGGATTGTCGCAAGGATACCAATTGCCAGCTTCTTCGTGCCCCCCTCCTCTTCTATGACTTTCTCGCGCACCGCCGACAGAGCCGTTGCCACGGCTTCAGCGCCTGTTTCGTGCACCGTTTGGACGAGGGCGTCGTCGGCGAGTGACCGGAGAGCACTACATAGCTCGATCAGCTCCTGGTTGAACTCCTCCGGGCCGGCCAGGCTCTTCCAGAGCTTCTCAAGCTCTGCATCAGTGCGGACCGTCTTCGCACCCCCCTCCCGCATCACCTCCTCGGCGACCGTTACCTTGGCTCCGGTCATCATGGCCAGGGCCACGGCGTCGCTCGGCCGACTGTCAAGGATACGTTGCCCGCCCTGGTGCTCCAGGACGAGCTCTCCCGAGAAGATTCCATCCTGCAGTTGCGTCACGCGCGCTTCCTTCACTGAGATGCCGAATGCGTCGAGCGCCGCAAGGAACAGCTCGTGGGTGAGAGGGCGCGGCGGCGTCCGGCCGCTCACTGCGCGGTGTATGGCCGCCTCTTCGGTCTTGCCGATGATGATCGGCAGATGGCGATCGTCCTTGTCCACGAGCAGCACGCGTCCCTGGTCACTCGGGGACCTTTCTGGCCGGACCTCGACCCGCGAGATCTCCCGCATGACGTCGTCACGGAACTCCGGTCCGGGGCGTGAGCCTTTGAGTTCGTCTTCCACCATGGCAAGCATCCTTTCTTTGAGTTGCTTGCGGGAATCGTGGAGGCGCCGCTTGACCGTGCCGGAGGGTACCTCCAGGAACTTCGCCACCTCGCGCACGCTGTAGCCGTCGATGTAAAACAAGGTCGTCGCCAGACGATGGGGCTCGGACAGCTCCCCGACGGCATCCAGAACGGCCTCGCGCATCTCTGCCTTCTGCAGTTTCTCCGGTGCCGTGGGCAGCTCGGACGCCGGCACGTCCACCCGACTCAGCGACACCGTGCCGGGTTTGCGGCGGCGCAGGAAATCCAGGCAGCAGTTGCGGGTGATGCGGTAGAGCCAGCCGGGGAACCTGTCGGGGTCACGCAGCGTCGCCAGCTTCGACCACGCCCGGATGAAGGACTCCTGAGCGAGATCGTGCGCATGGTGGAAGTCCCCCACCAGGGCGTAGGCGGTGCCATAGACGGCGTCCTGGAAACGCTCAACCAGCTCGCCGAAGGCCTCCCGATCGCCCCTCCCGGCCCGTCTGACAAGCTCCCCCAAGGCGTCTCCTCCGCATCCAGTATCCCGCGGACCCAACCGGTCAGTCTACTACTGGAATGACCCGGACGCCACAACTGCCCTGTAGGTCTGGACGCATCCTTGCCGCAGCAGGTTCGGTCTGTTCTGCGGGCTCCGGCACCGGACAAGTCCGGGGGGCGCTCCCCGGACCCGGGCGTACGGTCGGGTGCACAGAAGGATATGGCGCGCTCTGGAAGTGCGATTCACACGCTTGCTCCTATGCACAAGCAGCGATTACACTCTTGTGAGCTTCGGCGGCCTGTTTCTCCCGATGGAGGGGGCAATGCGTTCTGTTGCCGTCTTTGTACTGATCGCGCTGTCTCTCGAAGCCTTCCTGCCGCTGACGGTTGCCCGAGCCGTCGAACCAGCGCCGCCTCCCGGTAAGGACCTGGTCGTCTATCACATCGGGAACAGCCTCACCCGCTGCATTCCGCTGGAGCGCCTGGCGGAGCTGTTCGAAGCCGCCGGCGGACGGTACGACTACGGCATGCAGCTCGGCGGAGGGCACCGACTCGAGCAGCATCTCAGCATGCGCAACCACGGCAACAAGCCAGGCGAGGGCCGCTACAACACCGTCGAGCCGTATGGCACGTGGGACCATGCCTTCAAGAACTACCGTTTCGATGCGGTGATCCTGCAGCCGTACAAGGGCAAGCTGGACCAGGAACCGCATGTGGTGGACCACTGGCCGTGGTTCACCGCCGGCGACCTGCAGGCTGCCAGCGGCCTGATCGACTACGCGCGCGCCCGCACCAGGCCCGGCGAGGGACGTTGGGACCGCGAACACGCCAACACCACGAACGTGGCCGCCGACCGGTTCTACATCTACGCCACCTGGCCCGGAGCCGGCGAGATCCTGGAGCAGGATGGTGAACCGACGTACGCCAGCTACTGGGACGACGCGTACGGGGGCGAAGTCCAGGCCTGCCGCGACTTCTACGACCGACTGGTGAGGCGGCTGAACGAACACCATCCGGACCTGCCGGTGCCGGTGAGGATGATACCCGTCGGTGACGTGCTGGCCCGGCTGGACGAGAAGATCCGGTCGGGTCGACTCCCCGGTATCGAGAGCTTCTACGCGCGCAACCAGAAGTATTTCATCAAGTCGCGCAGGAACAACAAGAACCCCTCGCCTTTCGGTCCGGGGCAGTTCGCCCGCCGGGCCGGCGTCCTGAACTTCTACGCCGACGGCATCCATATGAACGACCAGCCGCACAACGGCCGGGACTCCGGCACCATCGGGTCCTACGTCTCGGCCCTCACCCACTACGCCACCCTCACCGGCGAGAGTCCGCTCGGGCTGACGACCGGACCCTACGAGCAGTTTGACCCGCAGAAGGACGCGGAGCTCATACGGGCACTCCAGGAGGCCGTCTGGGAAGTCGTCTCGACTCACCCCCACACCGGTGTGTGCGGCCACGGCGGTTGACGCGGCTCGCCGCGTGGGGCAGTATGGCGGCCATCCGTTCGAGGAGGGGAAGACTCAGGATGCACGATCGGCGGGAGTTCCTGCGTATGCTGGGCCTGGGGCTCGTGGGCGCGCCGTTCGCCGGCAGCCTGGCGGACGCCGCCGACGGAGCGGCCGATCCGGACCGTCTGAATCTCCTGGTCCTCTGCATCGAGGATCTGCGCGACGATCTCGAGTTGATGCACACCCCTCACATCGACCGGCTAGCGGCAACGAGCGTCAACTTCGGCCGCGCCTACGTGCAGCAGGCGGTCTGCGCCGCCTCGCGCGCGAGTTTCCTGACCGGTTGCCGGCCGGACACCACGGGCGTGGACTATCCCTACAACGACTGGTTCACCGGGGAGTTCCTCCCCGACCATCCGTCCTTCCCGCGCTACTTCGCCGACCACGGCTACTTCGTCCGCTGCTACGGCAAGTGGCATCACGGCCCGCCGCTCGACCTCCACGGCATCCACGGGCGGACGGGCGGAGGCCGTCGCTTCGCGCTCGGAGAGAGCCGCCGTGATCCGCCCCCGCCCACCGAGATCGCCGACGTGCCCGACTCCGCCTACCGGGATGCCCACGTGGCGGACCGGGGCATCGAAGCACTCAGAGGGGCCGCCGGGCAGGACCGCTCCTTCTTCGTGGGGCTCGGATTCCACGCGCCGCACCTTCCCTGGGCTGCGCCGAAGAGGTACTGGGACCTCTACGACCCGGATCAGATCCCCCTGGCGGGGGCTCCGACGCTGCCTGAGGGAGTTCCCTCGTTCGCCCCCGCCACCTACGAGCTGCCCACCTACGAAACGCCGATCGAGGAGTGGGATCCCCGGGAGCCGATCGACGAAGCGTATGCCCGGCACCTCCGCCACGGCTACTTCGCTGCCGTCAGTTACCTTGACGCCCAGATCGGCCGGGTGCTTGCGGCGCTGGAAGACCTGGCCCTCGCCGACCGCACGGTCGTGCTGCTACTGTCCGACCACGGGTTCAGCCTCGGCGAGCAGGGATGCTGGGGCAAGCACACGGTTTACGAGGTCGCCACGCGCGTGCCGCTCATGTTGCGGGCACCCGGCATCGTGACCGGCGTGAGCTGCGACGCCCTGGTGGAGTACGTGGACATCTTCCCGACGCTGTGTGAACTGGCGGGCCTGCCTGTGCCGACCTACTGCGAAGGGCTCTCCGTCGTTCCCCTGCTGAACAGGCCCGGCCGTCCATGGAAGTCCGCTGCCTTCAGCCAGTATGCGCGCTGGGACATGCTGGAGGCCTACTCGATGAGCACCCGTCAGTATCACTACGTGGAATGGCGCCTGCGCCGGGCCGCCGACGAAGGCTACTGGGCCGGGGAGGTGGGCGATGTGCGCGCGCGCGAGCTGTACGACCTGCAGGTGGATCCCCACGAGACAACGAACCTGGTCGGCCGTGAGGGGAATACGCACCTCGTGGCGCAACTCTCGGGCCGGCTTCGTGCGGGCTGGCGCGAAGCACTTCCGAGCGGGCTCACGAACCCGAGTGACAACCCCCCGTCACCTCTCTCACCGGTCATGCCGGACTGAGGCTGCGCTCACCCCCTATCGCGTGCTGCTCGCCGGGACCAGGTCGAGCCGTCCTCAGGGAACTGGACGCGCCGGAATCCGTCTTGACAGGCCGGCGAAGGGGCTATAATGCCCCCACGATAGCTGAACCGGGGCTTTCCCGCTACGACCGGGGGGAAGAGCATGGGAACGACGATAGCCGTCGTCGGCGTAGCGCTGCTGGCGGCGCTGATCGGGCTGGTGCTCTACGCGGAGCGCGGGCGGCCGCTGCTGCCCTCGACGTGGCGCATGATGCGGTCGATCGGCCTGCGGGGCCTCTTCAGTCCCAGGTCACTGCACGGCTACGTCTACGGCCGCTGGCCGAAGCAGTACCTCGAGCTGCTCATCAACAGGATCTACCCCCGCCTGGGTCCCCGCTGGCGCAAGTGGCTGGCCGACCGCTATCACAGCAAAGTGCTGACGCCGGAGCAGAGCCGGGCCATCATCACGTTGGACAGGAAGATTCCCCTGCAGGACCTGGAGCAGATCATCCCCTATCCCATGGCGCGGCAGCTCGTGCTGGACGGGCCGCCGGACGTGGCCGTCCAGGAGTGCTACTGCCGCCACGCTCGGCGGGAGCCCTGTCAGCCCACCCAGGTCTGCATGGCCATCGGGCAGCCGTTCGTGGACTTCGTTCTGGAGCACCACCCCCGGACGAGCCGCCGTCTCAGTCAGACGGAAGCGCTCCAGCTCCTGGCCGCCGAGCACGAGCGCGGACACGTGCACAGCGCCTGGTTCAAGGATGCCCTGATGGACCGTTTCTACGCCATCTGCAACTGCTGCCCGTGTTGCTGCGCGGGGATTGAGGCCATGGTGCGGCATGAGACGCCGATGATGGCCTCCTCGGGGTACGTGGCCGATGTGGACGAGGCGCTCTGTGTGGGCTGCGGTGCCTGTGAAGAGGTCTGTCCGTTCGACGCCATACAGGTCGAGGGAAAGGCCGCCGTCGAATGGGAGAACTGCATGGGTTGCGGCGTCTGCGTGTCCGCGTGCCCGAACGATGGGATCTCGCTCGTGCGGGACGAGAGGAAGGGCCAGCCGCTTGACGTGCGCCTGCTGGCGTAGGATGGCAGA
>JASFTU010000148.1:0-5892 GCA_050050635.1 Candidatus Brocadiaceae bacterium | reverse complement strand
GAGCACGTAGTCCTCACCGTTGGGCTCCAGCGGGCGGTAGGCGATGGCCAGCACCCGCATGGCCTTCTCCGAGTAACGCTCATTGACGGCCTGCGCCCGCTCCTTGTCCGTGTCGGTTATCGGAACGGCCTCACCGTCGCGGTACACGTACCTGCTGATGGAGAGCACGCTGTCGGTGCCGCCCTTCATGGTAAGGACCTCACGCGCTCCGAACTGGCGCACCGAGCTCATCCGCTTCCGCTCGGCGTCGAAGGGGAACTCGTGCAGCTCGGGGTTCTCCTCGTCCTCCTCCGGGGAGCGCGTGCCCAGTTTGGTGGACATCGTGATGAGGGCGGCCTCGGTCGGGTCGCCGACGGGGTACCAGCCGGGGTGGTCTTCGTCGGGCGGATGGATCTCGGCGTTGGACGCCATGGTGGCGGCGTCCATCATGATCTCTATCTCGTCGATCTGCTCCTGGTTCAGCGCCTCGCCGTTCTCGTCGAGTATGCCACCCTTCGGCTCGTAGCCTATCCCCGTCATCTCGTAGTGCTTGCCGTTGAACCAGACGGCGCGCACGGTCATCTCGTTCTTGGTCAGCGTGCCGGTCTTGTCCGTGCAGATGACGTCGGTGGAACCCAGGGTTTCCACCGACGCCAGGTGTTTGACCACGGCCTTCCTGTCGGCCAGTCTCTTACTGGCGGTTGAGAGGGCCACGGTCACCTGGGCCGGGAGGGCCTGGGGCACGACGGCCACCGCGAGGCCGAGTGCGTAGGTCATGGCCTGGACCCACCCGAACTCCTGCCAGATGGCCACCCCGAACAGTGCGATCGCCACCCCCACGGCGAACACCGTGATCTTCTTCGCCAGGCTCTCCAGCTCGCCCTGGAGCGGGGTCTTGGTCTCGCCCGTCTCCTGGGTCATGTTGGCGATCTGTCCGAGCTCCGTGGCCATCCCGGTCCGCACCACCACCCCCCGCGCGTTGCCGCTGGCCACGGTGGTGCCCACGTAGGCCATGTTGTCCCGGTCCGCCAGCGGGCACCTGCGGCGGATGGCGTTGCTCTGCTTGTCCTGGGGCATGGACTCGCCGGTCAGCGAGAAGTCGTTGGTCCTCAGGTTGAAGGACTCGATGACGCGCATGTCCGCCGGGATCTTGTCCCCCTCCTCCACCTGGATGACGTCCCCCGGGACAAGGCTCTCCTGGCGCACTTCGGTCAACTCCCCGTCTCGGATCACGCGCGCGGGCGACTTGATCAGGTCCTTCAGCCGGTCCAGGATCTTCCCGGCCTTGTATTCCTGGATGAAGCCGATGACGGCGTTGATGAAGACGATGATGAACATCACGGTGCCGTCGCGGATGTTCCCGATGCCGTAGGAGATGACGCCCGCGACGATGAGCACCATCACCAGCACTTCCTTGAACTGGGAGAGGAACATCAGCCACTTCGGGATGGCGACCTCGGTCGTCAGCTCGTTGGGCCCGTACTGCTGCCGACGCCTACCGGCCTCCTCGGCGGACAGGCCGTCTTCGCTGGTGTCCAGATGGTCCAGGACATCCCGGACGGTCATCTGGTAGTAGTCCTCTTCCGGCATCGTGTTACCTCGCGGGGGAGATGACCGGGGCTCTGTGCCGCGGGGGGACAGATGGTGCGCGACGGCCGGATGCGGCCCGCAAGACGGCCGTCGACCGGAGATTTGCGCTCTTCGCCCCGGAACGCTATCGTAGCGCCCTGGGGCAGGCATTTCAACGAGGCGTGCCGGCCCCGCAGCACCGTTCGGCCCCCGTGAGGATCGCACAACCCATGAGACGCCAGATCAAGGCCGTCCTGTTCGACCTCGACGGGGTCATCGTGTTCACCGACCGATACCACTGCCGGGCCTGGAAACGCCTGTGCGAAGAGGAGGGCTGGGAGTTCGACGAGGAGCTGAACCATCGTCTCCGGGGGATCCCCCGCATGGCCTCACTGCAGGTGATCCTCGACCACAACGCGGTGGCGCTGAGCGACGAAGAGAAGCGGGCCTGTGCCGAACGGAAGAACGGCTACTACCGGGCGATGCTGGGCCAGATGGGCTGCTCCGACCTCTACCCCGGGGCCGTCGAGTTCCTCGACAGGCTCGAGGCGGAGGGGGTGAAGCTCGGGCTGTGTTCCTCCAGCAAGAACGCGATGACGGTGCTGGAGGCGCTCGACCTGACCGGCCACTTCGACGCCATAGTGACGGGGAACGACATCACCCGGGCCAAGCCCGACCCGCAGATATTCGACACCGCCTCCGAGCGGCTGCGCGTGCCTCCCTTCCACTGCCTCGTCTTCGAGGACGCCGCGTCCGGCGTTGAGGCCGCCCTCTCAGCCGGCATGAAGTGCATCGGTGTCGGCTCGCGGGACGTGCTTCCAGACGCGCCCGAATGCATCACCGGCTACGATGAGATCGACATAGACGCGCTCCTGGACGCGGCTCGCACCCGCAACCCGCCGGCCGAGCCCTGGACGCTGGCAGAGACCACGCCCGAGCCCGAGCGCGCCGCGTACTGGGCGACGGTCTTTGCCCTGTCCAACGGCTACCTGGGCGTGCGCGGCGTCTGCCCAGAGGAGGACGAGGGGGCAGGCGACGGCGGCTACCCGGCCACGTTCGTCAACGGCATCTACGACTACGAGCCCTACCAGTTCGTGGTTCGTTTCCCCGGCTATCCGGAGCGTCGGCACGCCATCGTCAACCTGTGTGACTGGCGCATCATCAACCTCCAGGTCGACGGCGAGCCCTTCAGCATGTCGCGCGGGGAAGTCTCGCAGTACCGTCGGGAGCTGGACATGCGGCGCGGAGTGCTGCGGCGCGATCTGGTGTGGACGAGCCCGGCGGGCCAGCGCGTGCGCATCTCGACAACTCGACTGGTCAGCATGACGCGCAAGCACAGCGCGGCCATCCGTTACGCAGTGTCTCCCCTGGACGAGGACGCTCAGCTCGTCTTCGAGAGCAAGTTCCGCGGCAAGATCCCCAGCAATATGCTGCCCGGCGACCGGACCGAATTGGTGGAACGGGGTGCGGAAGGGCAGGCGGACTACTTCCTCTACCGCACGCGGAGCGCGCCCTTCTACGTGGCGATCGCGCTTGCGCATTCCCTGCACGATGCCCACCGGCAGTCCCGGGGCTTCGATCCCGATACGGGCGACGTCCTCGTCGATCGCCGGGAGGCGAATGTGCGGGCGGGCGAAGCGGCCCTCCTGGAGAAGCACGTCTGCTTCCAAACGACCCTGGAGACCGGGCGACAGCAGCTCATTCCGCAGGCATTGGCCGGGGTGCGCGAGGCACGGGAGGCTGGTTTCGGGGAACTGCTCGCCGAACAGGAACGCTGGTGGGCGCGTCACTGGGAGACGGGCGACGTTCGGATCGACGGCAACCCGGCCGACCAGCAGGCGATTCGCTTCGCCCTCTTCCACCTGCGGCAGAGCAACCCGGAGTTCGAGAACCGGAGCATCAGCGCTAACGGCCTGACCGGGGACGCTTACTCCGGCCACGTGTTCTGGGATACGGAGATGTACATCTCGCCGTACTTCCTCTACACCGACCCGGCGGCCGTCCGCCCGCTGCTGCTGTACCGGCACGGCATCCTGGAGAGGGCGCGGGAACGGGCACGGCAGATGGATGGCGTTGGTGCGCTGTACTCGTGGAACTCAATCTCGGGCGAGGAGTGCGGCGTCGTCTATGAAGCCGCGACCGCGGAGTACCACCTGGTCAGCGACATCGCCCTCGCCGTGGCCCGCTACGTGGACGCCACCGGCGACCGGGAGTTCCTCCGGGACTTCGGCGCGGAGATCGTCTTCGAGACGGCGCGCTTCCTCGCCGACAGGGGCTCATTCGTCCCACTGCGCGGCGGCCAGTTCTGCATCAACGCCGTGTGCGGGCCGGACGAGTACGCGTGCGGCGTCAACAACAACTGCTACACCAACGTGCTGGCCCGCTGGCACCTGCGCCATGCCGCCCGCGTCTCGGACGAGATGCAGCGGGAAGAGCCGGGACGGTTCAAGGAACTGGCCGAGCGCATCGGGCTGGAGACCGCGGAGGTCGCTCTATGGCGACGGGCCGCCGACCGGATGTACGTGCCGTTCAACGAGGAGCTGGGGATCCACGAGCAGGACGACTCCTTCCTGTACCTCGACCCGGCGGACATGGAGATGACTCCCCGGAACACCGATATCCGCTGGGGCATGCACCCGTTGAATCTGTGGCGCATGCAGGTGATCAAGCAGGCGGACGTCGTCCTGCTGATGTTCGTGCGGGGAGAGGAGTTCGGCGAGGACGTGAAGCGGGCCAACTACGAGTTCTACGAGCCGCTCACCTGCCATGGCAGCAGCCTATCGGCCTCCATCCACAGCATCATCGCCTCCGAGGTCGGGAAGCACGGGGACGCCTACGACTACTTCCGGCAGAGCCTGCGGCTGGACCTGGACGACTTCAAGGGCAACACCGGCGGGGGCCTTCACATGGCGTGCATGGGCGGCACGTGGATGGCGGTGGTCAACGGCTTCGCGGGGATGCGCGACTACGAGGACGGGCTGCGGTTCGATCCCTGGCTGCCGGAGCGCTGGGACGGCTACGGCTTCAAGGTGCTCTACCGTGGCCGGAGGCTCAAGGTCGACGTGGGGGCGGACGAAGTGACCTACACCCTCATCTCCGGCGCCCCGTTGACGTTCACCTCCTCCGGGGAGACGGTCGAACTCTCGCCCTCGCGGCCCTCGGTGACCTGCGGGACGCGTGACGGTCGCGGATGAGTCGCGCTCACGCCTCCTCCAGCAGCCCGAGCAGGTCGGTCTCGGGGTCGGCGAATGCCTCGGGGGTTACCTTCTGGCCTGCCGTCAGCAGCTCGGCGACAGCGGTTATGTCATCCGGCCGCCCCGCTCCCGCCGCCGCCCGGAGCTCTCCGTTCACGTAGTAGCCTGCCAGGAAGTCGCCCTCCTGCACGTCGCCCCGGACAACCATGCGCTCGGGCGTGCACGGGTAGCCCACGTACTTGAGGGATACGCCGCACTGCCTGGTCCAGAAAAAGGGAGCTTCGCGATACAGTTCGTCGCTGCCCAGCATGGCTCGAGCGGCGTGCTGCCCATGGCTCTCGGCCACCACCCAGTGCTCTATGCGATGGCTCCGGTCGCCGTCCGGTTCGGGCACGACGGCGATGTCGCCGGCAGCCCAGACGTCGTCCGCCCGGGTCTTCAGTGTCCCGTCCACCGGCACGGCGCCGTCTTCCACCAGGCCGGTTGCGTTCAGGTAGTCCACCACCGGAAGGACGCCCACCCCGACGATGACCACGTCGGCGGCGATCCTCTCCCCGCTGGAAAGCGCGACGCTCTCGACCGCGCCGTCTCCGGATATCTCGCCCGCCGTCTCACCCAGGTGGAAGAGCACGCCCTCTTCCTGGTGAAGTCCCTGCAGCCATCGGCCGATCTCCTCTCCGAACACGCGCACCAGGGGGACCTGTTCGCGCGCAACGACGTGTACCTCCAGGCCTCTCTCCCTCAGGGAGGAGGCGACTTCCATACCGATGAAACCGGCTCCGATGATGGCAGCGCGTTCGGCGCCCTCCAGCGCGGAGGCGATGGCTTCGCCATCCGCCAGGCTACGGAGCAGGAAGCATCCCTCCAGGTCCATGCCCGGGACATTGAGGCGGCGCGGCGTGCCGCCCGTGGCCAGCAGCGCACGGTCGAACTTCAGCTCCTCACCGTCCTCGAAGGCCAGCACCCGCTCTTCAGCGCGGAGACGCTCTACGCGCCGGCCGGTGTACAGCTCGATCTCCCACGTTTCATAGAAGTCGGCGGAGTGCAGCGGAAGCCAGTCACGAGGTGCCTGTCCGGCCATGAACTCCTTGGAGAGCGTTGGTCGGTCGTACGGCGGTTCCTCTTCGGCGGTGATCAGGACGATGCGGCC
>JASFTU010000147.1:0-5901 GCA_050050635.1 Candidatus Brocadiaceae bacterium | reverse complement strand
CCGTCACAGAATGACACATTCGTCCCACCACGGTGGCGATCTGAGGGCACGGACCACGTGTCGCCGGCGGCGGGCCTGTTGCCGGGCCGCGGCGGCAGCTCCGGCGGATCGACGATGTACCCGGAGTTCCCGATGCGGTCGATGTCGGTGGACGGAGACGGCGCATACGCGTCCCTGCCCGTGCCATCGCAGTCGCAGATGGCGACGGTCAGTGAGGGCGTGCGGATGCCCGCGTCATACACGGGCATCCTGCCGCCTTGGCCCCCCGGGCGCGCGTTGCCGAGATACTGGTAGTTGTATCCGTAGGCCATGTTGCGACCTATCTCCCAGTCAGAGACGCTCGGGCAGCGGAACAGGTCATACTCTATGTGATACGGCGCGATGGCATCGAACCAGTAGAGGCGGCCACCATCCGGGCTGGAGTAGCCGTGGCCGGGATACGCCTCCAGATCCATCACGTACATCTGGAGCGCCATCACCAACTGGCGGACGTTCGACATGCACGTGGCCTGCCTCGCCCGCTCCTTCGCGCGCAGAAAGACGGGGAAGATGATGCCGGCCAGTATGGCGATGATCGCGATGACCACCAGCAGCTCGATGAGCGTGAAGCCGCGATTGCGCATTCGCATCTCTCCCGCCTGCATCTCCGTACTGCAGACTGTGGCGCCAGACGGCTGCGCCGGGCGATGACTTCGTTGGGAGCCTCGATCCCTCAAGGGACTCTACGTACAAGTCCAGCACGCGCCTGGACGCCCGGCCACGGGCGCGGCAAGGGCAATCCCGGCGGTCCCTTCAGGAACGCACGCCGTGAGACCACCCGCTCCTACTGGACCGCGTACTGCCTCGCATCTGAGCATGCACATATGATCCGTTCTGCAGGGGGCTGCCCCGCACCTCTTCGGCGCCCGGGCCCAGAGCGCCGGCGCCAAATGCACGACGCCGCAGCACAAGTGTAAACCTACTTGCCCAACTTGTGCAACAGGTCCAACGCATCGCTCACGACCCGATCGCCGACATCCGGGGTGAGAATGCTGGACTCTGCCTCGTACGCGCCTTCATCGAATGCCTCCGGGTGCGGCAGATAGCCGACGCTGTCGTTGGCGAGCTCGACGATGAAGGTGTGCGGAAACGCCGCGCCGTTCGTGATCGCGCGGCCGAGCTCCGCGAACAGCTCTCCCGGGATGCCCACAATGGCGAGATCTCCTACCGCAATGCACTGGAGCTCCGTCTGCACCGGTGCGCCGGCCCGCTCGCCGAGCTTCGCTGCGCGATGCGCGCGCACCCGGTCCATGGTGAAATCCTGCGTGTCGTCCGGGGGTGCCGCCAGGATCTCCCTGGCCTGCGCCACCTCGTGTCCCGTCACGTCGGGCACGGGCAGCTCGATCTCGCGGCGCACGCATCGGATCGACGCCGCGTTGAGCGGCTGCAGCCTCCGCGTGCACTTGAGCACCTCGCCGGCCAGGATGGTGCCGATGCGCTCGGTCTCGGCGAAGCCCCTAAGCGGCCCCCGACCGAACACATCGAAGTGGTTGATGTTGCCCGCGGCCCCCTGCAGAAAGACCGTCGTCACGTCCAGTGACAGGGCACGCCGCAACACCTCACTCATGAAGAACGGGTAGTCTGCGGAGACGAGGTTCCCGCCGACGGTGTCAAGGTGCAGGGCGTAGTTCACCAGTAGCGCGAAGGGCTGGCCGTCGTCGGCGCACAGCCCGACAACGCCGACGCGCGGATCGACCTCACCGGCCGGCTCCACGACGCCCGGGTTGGCATGGCCCGGATTCGTCTGCACGGTCCCGTCTTTCATCCGGAACCGGCGATAGAAGCAGATGCTCGGCTCCTGCCCGTACGCGAGCTCCGCTCGCGCGGGGCGTGCATGGAGGCGGGCCATGTGCACGGCGTCGGCGATTCGCGTCGCGAGCGTTGCGGCGTACTCGCCCTGGACGGTCGGTCCGGTGTGCGTGTGGGTGGCAGCCAGCATGACGTTGTCGGCAGGCAGTCGCTCGCGCTTGGCGATGAGCTCGCGCGCTGCCGCCACTACCTCCCGGTTCATGCCGATGAGATCGCACTCCACCACCACTGCCGACTCATCGCCGGCCTGGAGCCAGACGGCCTTCGCGAGCAGGTCGTCGTGCACGCCTTCGGCCTTCCGCTCGTGGTAGTACCCGCGAAGCGACACGCCCAGGGAGGGCGTGATGTTGGCGACCCCGACGCCGGCTCGCAGCTTCTCGTCCATCAGGACGCGCCTCCGAACCAGTGTGCCGCAGGATGGCCGCGGCTCCGAGAGGAGGCCCCAGCCCGACACTTCCGCCGCGAATCTGCGGCAGCAGGCGCTAATAGACCTCTTGGTACAGCGCCAGACACGCCTCCCGAGTCAGCGGCCGCGGGTTGTTGGCCAGCAGTCGCGTCACCTTCATGGCGCTCTCGGCCATCGTGGGCAGCTCAGCCGGAGCGACGCCCACGTCGCGGAGGCGTTGTGGGATGCGGATATCGGTGGAGAGCGCTTCGAGAGCATGGAGTGTGGCCGCCGCGGCCTCGCCGGGCGGCGCATCGCCGAGATCCAGGCCCATGGCGACGCCGATGTCTGCCATGCGCTCCTCACAGGCCGGGGCGTTGAACCGCAGCACGGGCAGCATCATGAGCGAATTGGAGACGCCGTGCGACACATCGTAGGTGCCTCCCAGGGGATACGAGAGCGCGTGGACGCCGCCCACGCCGGCGTTGGCGAAGGAGATGCCGCCGATGAGGCAAGCCTGCTGCATCTGGGCCCGTGCCTCCAGGTCCGACGGGGTCTCGCACACCCGCCGCAGATTGGCGGCGCAGAGCGCGATGGCCTTGAGAGCGAACGTATCGGTCATGTCGGTCGCCTTCACCGAGATATAGCACTCGATGGCGTGAATCATGGCGTCCATGCCGGTGGCGGCAGTGACACCCGGGGAGACGCTGAGAGTCAATCGCGGGTCCAGTATCCCGACCTTGCAGTAGTTGTGCTGCGAGATGATGGCGTCCTTGAGTTTCGCCGTGCGGTCCTTGAGAATGGCGACATTCGTGACCTCGCTGGCAGTGCCCGCGGTCGTCGGCATGAGTATGGTGGGGATGCCGGGCTGCGGCACGAGCTCGTGGCCGAAGTAGTCCTTCGGGTGTCCTCCGTTGGTCATGAGGAGCGCCGTCACTTTGGCCACATCCATGGAGCTCCCGCCGCCGAGGCCCAGCAGGAGATCGGCCCCCTCCGAGCGAGCGACCTCGACACACTGGGGAGGCTGCTCCATGGGCGGCTCGGGGATGACCTCGTCGAACATGGCGTACTCGATGCCGCCCTCATCAAGCGCTTCCCTGACCATCGGCAGTGGCGGACAGGCGGCGACGCCCGGATCCGTGACCACGAGCACTTTCTCGGCGCCCAGGGCCCGGATCTCGTCGCACGCTGCGTCAATGGCCCCAACGCCCAGGATGAGCTTGGGAGGCACACGGAAGGTGGTGATCGGCGCCATTCTGGCCTCGCAATCCACGAACGCTGATCAGGCTCTCGTGGCGGCCCCGGCAATCCGTAGATACGGGGTCGAGCCGTAGAGCGAACCCGGGCCGCATCGGTCCGCGAGACGCGAGAGCCGGAGACGTCGCCGGGACAACCGACGCTGCTCGAGGCCGACTGCTACAGCGCTCCCTCGGTCGCGCGCAGCTCCTCCCAGTACTGCTTCAGCTCGCGGACGGCATTCTCACACTGGCTGACGATCTGTGTGAGCGGCTCCTGGGGGATGATGGCCTCGTAGATCTCGGCTTCTCCGAACTCGACGAACTTGTCGGATCCGTGGTTGCCCAGTATGCGTATCTTCACCCAGCGCGCCTCGGTGGCCGTGAACTCGAACGCCTGTGGGCTCGGCCTGTTCATGAGGGAGAACCGCCCGGCGAGCTGCCAGGGGCCCGTGGCGCTTGACGTCGAGGTGAGGAGTTCGAAGCCCTTCACCCCTCGCCCAATGATATACATGGCGGCCGTCGCGGGATCCATCACGATGGCGTCGATGAGCACCGGGCCGTCGCCGGCAAGCTGGATCACGATGTCTTGCGGGAACGAGGCCTCCGTGGAGCGCCAGCCCCACGACTTCTCGGGCAACTGAGCGACATCGTCCACGAAACGCACGTGCTTGCCGTCTATCAGATTCTCCTTGGCCCACTTGGCATCGGGCATTTCACTGGTTGCGGACACGACGGTGGCGCCGTTCTGGGCGGCGCTGACATTGCGCGGAGCCCCGGGCGCCTCCGCGTCAGGGTGACCGGCGAGGAACTCCCGCCCATCGCGAAAGCCGAATAACTTGGTAAGCCACTGCTCACCGGCGATGATGAGCTTCTCCAGTTCATTGGCGCCCATGATCGCCTCGTACACCTCGAACTCGCCAAGCTCGGTGAACTTGTCGGAGCCCTGGTTGGACGTGATCCGCAGCTTCACGTAGCGGGCCTCGACCGGATGCGCGAACTCGAAGCCCTGCCCGTTGGGCAGGTAGGCCCCGGCCAGCTCGTAGGAATCGATGAGGTTGTACGCGCCGTCCGGTGTCGTGTTCGACACCAGGATGTCGAAGTTCTTCGCCCACCGCCGCAGCCACGCGGGATCGGCAGTAACGGGATCGACCACGATCTTGCCAATCAGCCGGGGCCGCTCGTCATTGAAGGCAAAGACGATCTCCTGAGGCAGTTGGCTGTCCCTCGAGCACCAGCCGAAGGACTCGGGACTGTCCAACTGAGGCGTCTTGCTCACCACGTGCACCCGTTGGCCGTCGATGAGATTTCGGACTGCCCATTTGGCGTTGTCCGCCTGCCCCCCGCTGGTGCTGATGATCTTCCCGCCCTCCTTGGCCGCCGCGATGTTCACGGTTCCGGCCACGATGGCTCGCGCTGGCGCCGCCGTCGCGACCGCTGCCACGACACATGCGACAGGTGTGATGGAGGCCATTCTGCGTATCATGGTGTCTCTCTTCCCTCCGGGACGACGGGCGGTGGGGCCGCCGAGGGCGTCCCAACATCGTAGCTGGGGCGTAGTAACTCGCCGTCCACGTATATCTCGATCGTTCCCCGCCCCTTCACATCGATCCACTCGTTGAGACCTGTCCCTGGGTGCACGAGGCGATCCAGCACCGCCATTCCCCGGACCTCCTCATCTGTCTTGACAATCCTGATCCTGCGTGGTCCCTGTCCGCGACCAAGGGCGACGCGAACGTTCGCGCGGCCATCTGCCGGCTCCACCGCGATGATCGGGGGAGTCTGCGACTCGGCGCTGGCCTCATCGTCCTCGGGTAGGTCACCCCCGGGCGGCTCGTCCGCGGGGAGGTCCCCATCGGGATCGAGCATGCCCTCGTCGAGTGCCGGACCGCGGCTCACAGCCACGTTCACGGCATCGCCCTTCGGGTGATTCGTCCCGGCCCGCACGTCCTGCTCTATGATACGCCCTGCCGCCACCTCGTCGCTGTAGCGCGGCTCCACGTTTCCCAACACCAGCTCGCTGCGCTTCAGCATGGTGTCGGCGTCTTGCGGCGTCTGGCCCACCACATCCGGAACGATCACGCTCCCAACGCCGCCCACCACCACGATGTCCACGGGCGTGTTCTCGTCCACGAACTCCCCAAACTCAGGATCCTGGCTGATGATAGTCCCGGGCTGTCGTGACTCATCTTCCTGTGTGGTCTGGTTGCCGAGAACGAGGCGAGCCCGTCCCAGGATGGTGGAGGCGTCTGCCGTGGTCTTTCCCACCACGCGAGGGACGTGCACCCGCGGTGGCGGAGCATTGGGGTACATTAGCCGCAGCGCGCCGTAGGCCATCAGCACCAGGACCAGCAGGAGAGCTCCGCCAACCGCGAGGGCGGTACGCAGCGGAGGCCCTTCATCCTCGGGCGGCGTGGGCCGAGGACGCTCCTC
>JASFTU010000146.1:0-5907 GCA_050050635.1 Candidatus Brocadiaceae bacterium | reverse complement strand
GCAGGATCGGCTCTACCTTCTCGACGATCCCCTCAGGTCGCCGCAGGTAGGCCATCACGGTCACTTCGTCGAGCACGTTGAACGCACGGGTCAGGAGGTCGGCGTCGCCGGCCTCCACTCCGCGCCACGTGTAGGGGACATCGGCCGTCAGCCGCAGCTCTGCGCCTTCCCGCCCGAGCTGAGCACGGACGTATCGGAGCGTCTCGAGGTACGCCTCGGCCAGCCGAGCCCGTCCGGACGGCTTCTGCCAGTCGGGGAGCGCGTGTGGCTCGACATCCAGCTTCACCCCGGCGAAGCCCGCCTCCCCCTGCTGTGATCGCGCGCTGAACTCGACGACGCTCCTCAGTATCGCCCCGATCTCCTCCCGGTAGGCGGGTTCCACCCAACGGGGGTTCCCGACCAGGGCATAGACCTCTAGGCCGCGTTCGCGGCAGAGGTCGAGGAAGTAGCCGAACTCCCAGTTGTACTCCCTCAGGTAGAGCTCGTTCTCGACCCGTGAGACGAAGCAGTACACCCGACCGATGCCGTTCTCCGCACAGGTGCGGAGGAAACCGTCCCGCTCTTCGGGACTGAGCACGACCTCCAGCGAGCGCCACAGCCATACCGAACGGCGGGCCGACTGTCCTGTTGGCTCTCCGGAGCGGAGCACCTCCGCCAGCCTCCGGGCAAGGCCCGCCCGCCTGTAGTACTTCGCCAGGTGTCGCCAGAAGTCGGCCCGGACTGCCGCCAGGGCCATGACCTGTTCCAGATACTCCGTCTGCACGTCGATGGTGTCGGTCACGCCGTGCGACATCCCGTCGGGCAGGCGAGCACCGGCGTCGTAGATGCGGCGCAGGCGCACCTTCTCGGCGGCCAGATCGCGCCAGTTCCTGGTGGACTCGAAGTCGTCGAGCAGTCGCTCCAGGGCCGCATGGGTCTCCTGCAGGTCGGCGTTCAGGTCGAGCCGCGCCTGCTCGCGCTCCCTGCGGTAGCTGAGCATCTCGTGGGTCCACTGCTCGCGGTAGGAGCGGTTCAGCCCGAGCGTCTCCAGCGGCAGGGCATGCCCGATCCCGGTGCTGATGAAGTCGTCGACTGTCTCACTGAAGAAGTGTTCCGCGCCGAGCCCGTAGGTCAGGTTCAGGGTGGGTCGCCCCCTGGTCTCGGGCGGCCCCATGTCCCGGATGGCGGCCGCGCGAAGCTCCAGGAACTTCAGCCTTCCCAGCTCCGGGTGGTTGAGCTGCGTGAGGGCCTGCATCTCCTCCAGGGCGGGCACGTCGACAGGGGGTGTCTGCCAGTCCAGCGACGCCGGCACCACCTCAATCTGCCCGGATCCCTTCAGACCCACGGCCGCCAGCAGGCGGTTCTTCGCGGCCTCTGCCTTGCCGCGGGCGTCCGTCAGTTCGGCCTCCGTGTCCCGGATGTGGGCATCGGCCTCCTCCAGCTTGCCCGGACGCTCCTTTCCGGCCTCGAGGCGGGCCTCCAGGAGGAACTTCCGCTTCCGGTTCAGGTCCTGGGCCCTGCGCAGGGCCTTCAGCCGCGCCACGTTCTCGCTGTAGTCGAAGTAGTGGGTGGCGACCGCGCAGGCCAGCTCGCCGTAGCGTTCCCTGTAGGTCTGGGTATAGGCCAGCTCCTGCCACAGGTCCCGCTGCCGAATGGCCCGCTGGAGAGATCCGGTGAAGAGAGGCACGGACAGCGTGAAGAGATAGCGGGTGAAGCCCTGAGCAGGCCTGTCCTGCGGGCTCTGCTCGGGTTCGGCGACCAGCGTTCCCACGTCCACCATGTGCGTTCCCCCGACGGCGAGACGTATTCCCTTCGCCTTCGCATTTGCGATCCGGGCCGAACGGGCCGCCCGGATCTTCTCGCGGTACTGCGCCAGTCTGGGTGAGTTCCACTCCGCCAGCAGGAGCAGGTCCAGCAGGTCCACCTTGCGGGGTAGGTCCATCAGCAGACGTATGCTCTGTTCGTGGGCGAAGGCATCCGTGAGCAGATAGGCGTGGCGCGTGCCGTCGTCCCAGGCGAACAGCCTCTGCTTCAGCTCCTGTGCGGATGCCTTCCGGTGTCCCCGGCCGTCCAGGCCGCAGATGAAGAACTCGGCCGACCCGTCGGAGCCGCTGACGTAGAGACACCGCTCGTTGTCGGGCAGAACAACGGGATGGTACGAGCTGCGGGCGCTATCGCGTGTGAGAAGCCGCCGATAGTCCCCGGCGGAGTCCATCAGGGCCACGTTCCGGGGCCCGAGTTGCTCAGAGACGAAGACCACCCAGTGACCGTCGGGGCTGAAGGCGGGGCAGGTGTCGTCCCAGCTGTTGTGGGTCAACTGGCGGAGGCCGATCAACCCGCCCGGCTCCCCGGCGGTGCCCGCCACCAGCCGTGCTTTGAAGATCTCGTAGTCTCGTTCCCCAGAGAAGGGGAAGAAAACAGGTTCACTCGCCGTGAAGACCACGTCGTAACGCTCCGGCTCGCCCTCCGGAGTGCGGACCCGGTGCGCTGAGAGCGAGTCCAGCAGCACGGTGAACTCGTCCAGAGCGCCGTCCACCCAGTTCCACAGGTTGATGCTTGCGGCGTGCCCCTCCACCCGCACGGCCAGCAGCGCGTCACCGCAGTGGATGTCCCTGAGCGATTCCGCATCGGGTGGGACCTCCTCCAGCTCCGATGTTCCGCGGCTAAACCTGTAGAGCCGCGCCTCCTGCGCCTCGCCCTCTGGGCCGCGGACCAGCTCAATGAGCCGTTGCTGATCGATGCGGGAGTAGAGGAACGCTCGATCGGCTTCCTCGATGCTCACCCGTACGTCGGCGGCGTCCTTGACGAGTTCGGGTGTAAGGGGCCGGCATCCGACCGCCAGGAACATCAGGCCGGCCAAGGCCCAGACGACAGGCTCACGCATTTTCGACTTCCCCCTCCCAGACATCGGCCCGGACTACCTGGCCGCTCCGGTGCTTCAGGGCCCAGAGCAGAACTCGGTGCGCGTAGTCGAAGAACTCCATTCCCTCCTGGTGCTCGTCCTTCAGCTCGGCCACGGCGGCCGTAACGGAAACCCGGCCCTCCATGTTGACGGACTGGAACTCCGCTATCACTTCGGTGACGCGCCCGGCCGCCTGAGTGGCGGGAGAGAGGTCCGTCTCCGGGAGGAGGATCGCTCCGAGGCCGTCGTCGAGCGCACTGACCACGTCCAGGTCCCGCAGTTCGTCAGCGACCCGCTCCAGGATCTGCGTTCCGATCTGTGCGACGGCGGAGGCGTCGGGCTTCCCCTCCTCCCCGCTGAGCCCCTCGATCTTGAGTAGAACGAGCGAGAGCGGGCTGTCGTAGCGGCGCGCCCGGTAGATCTCCCGGTCGAGCTCGAAGATGAGGTAGTCGCGGCGGAACGTGCGCGAGCGATCCTCAAAGAGCACGGAGTGGATGTCCAGTCCATAGAGGCGCCCGTACTCCACGGCGCGGTTCGTCTTGGCGTTCGGCGTGTAAGCGTAGACGCGGGTGGCCGTTATCTCGCCGGCCGGCGTGACGTGTCCGCAATGGAGGCAGTGTGCCTCGACCGATGATTCGTTGAACGTGTGCCGGCACTGACGGCACACGTAGGTGTCGCTTGGCTTCTCGTAGTCCAGTCCCATGTGGCGCAACCGCTCGTCGCACTTGGGGCACACCAGATCCACGCCCTGTTTGAACTCCGACCACGGTCCCACGTGGGCGCAGGCGAAGTGGTGGATTACCTCCTCGATCTCGATGTCCATGTCGCCGCAACGGGGGCACACCTCGACGAAATTCAGCGTGTGCCACGTGCAGCTCGGGCAGAGGTGGACCTTGTCGATCAGTCGTCGGTCCAACAGGCCTTCGGCCACCAGGTCTTCAAGCAGATGCACCGTCTCCTCCCCGGCCAGGCCGAAGAACTCCTCCACGATGGGGTAGGCGTAGCCCAGTGAAGCGTCGGCGTCGTACTCGGGTCGGATGCCCGGGACCCTCTGTTCGAGGAGCTGGGCCAGGAAAGCGACGACCTGCTGTTCACTGCGCTCGTGGAGCGGGCCGCGGCCGATCCGGGCGCCCTCGGGACCGCACAGCTCCTGAACCTGCGCGACGAGAGCATCGTAGTCGAACGGTCGCTTCATGACCGCCTGCGCGCCCGCCTCGAGCGCTTCACGTTTGTAGGGATCGTCCTCCCGGGGGGTATGGATGATGATGGGCGTTGCCCGGGTCTCTTCGCGCTCCCGCAGGTCCCGGATGACGTCGAGCGCGCGCTCCTCGGTCAGGTTGATATCGAGCAAAACGACGTCCGCGCGGCCGGCCAGCTTCAACGCGCGGGCCCGGCTGGAGGCGTGCAACACCTTCAGGCCCCGCTCCAGAAGGGCCGCTGCGAGGGGCTCGCGCAACGTCTCCAGGTTGTCCGCCAGCAGTACAGTTCCCTGCATGTCGGATCCGCTGCAACAGGCATCGGAGAGCACAATAACAGACCATTATAGCAGCACAGAGGTGCGTTGCGTCAAGCCGACGACGGCCCCTACCGGCCTGCGGCGGGCCGCACGAGCAGGCTGCCCCAGTGGGCGACGCACTCGGTAGGCGCCCAGGAATGCAGCTCGGTGAACAACTCGCCGTCGTTGTCCCACGCACCGACGTTGAACAGGGCTTGCCGGGGCGGTGCACTCGTCTCGCCCAGCAGCAGGTCCCATGGCACGAAGGCCTCGCACCGCCATCCCTGGCCGTCGGGGCTCTCCTCGGCGGAGAGGTAGACGCCGGCGGCCTCGACGCCGACAGGGCGTTTCGGGTCCCAGTACGCCTGGACCGCCCGGCCGGACTCCTCCGGGGCGAAAGGGTAGAGGACGACCACCGGCGGCTGCGCTGCGACCACGCGGCCTTCGTCGCCAGGCGTCCCCACGGCGCCCACGAAGATGGCGTCGCTGAGCATGCGCTCGCCCCGGAAACCCGAGATCCGGCCGTCCGGCGATTCGGCATAGAGGTAAACGCCGGCTTTCGTTGCCACGATGCGGAAGAAAGGCCCGTCCTCGTCCGACTCGTAGGGGCTCGTCCTCCAGCGCTGCGTCGTCAGCAGGGGAGCGCTTTTCCACGCTTCCTCGTCGGCATTCCCGTCCACGGAGAATGCTTCCCTGCAGAGGCTTACGTGCGTCTTGCGGTGCAGGGGTATGCGGCGGTCCAGCACGATGGGAACGGTGCGGCCGCGGGAGTCAACGTAGTCGTACTGGATCTCCACCTCAGGTGCCCGCAAGTCCTGGGGGTCCACCGGCCCACTACTTACTTCGAGTTCGGCCCGCTCGCTTTCACCCGGACCAATGGAGAGCCCGACGGACGAAGGGCGGAAACGCCATCCGCGCGGTGAGGTCCGGCCGCGCACCCTGGCGATCAGCGGTACGCCCAGCGGGTTGGTGACGGCGATGACCGCCCGATCCCGCACACGGCCCGTCTCCGGGCTGCGCAGGGCATTGGCCGGGCCCGTCTGCTGGGGCGAAAGGAAGCGCAGCTTCTCCATCGCTTTGAAGTCCGTCGCTACGACGTAGTCGTCGGAGAGGATGCAACCGGGCCTCACCAGGGTCAGCTCGTAGGAGTCGGGGCGCACGTGCAGCAGGCAGTAGTGCTCCAGTCCGCCCGCCAGCTCCGGGGAGAACGTCCGTCCCCCGGTCACGCCCAGGACGTAGTGCTGGATGCCGTCCCGGTTCTCTGACCTGTAATAGTGGTGGTAGTGACCGGCGATCACGGCCTTCACGGGATACTCCCGCAGGAGCCGGTGCACCTCCTCCCATCCGGCCTCCCCGTACTCCCACATGGGTTTGTGCATCAGGACGAACACCTGATCGGCGGTGCAGGCCGCCAGATCGTCACGAAGCCACTCGATCTGCTCCGGACCGATGCGCGGGTGCGACTGCAGGGCTTCGTCCGTGTAGAGCACTATGAAGTGCGTGCCCCGGTAGTCCACCGAGTAGTACAGCG
>JASFTU010000145.1:0-5920 GCA_050050635.1 Candidatus Brocadiaceae bacterium | reverse complement strand
GTTGCGCCTCAAGCCCGCCGTCGCTATCGGCGGCCTCGTGCGGGACGAGCAGGGCGAGCCGGTCCAGGGCGCGCAGGTGAACGTGCACTTGGCCAGTTCGGGACCGGGCCCTCAGGACTTCTTCCGCGGGGAGGATCTGCCCACCGACGAGAAGGGCCGCTGGCGGGCCCAGGGTGCCCCCGCCGACGCCCGGAGATTCTCCATCCACGTCAGCCACCCGGACTACGCCGCGGAACCGCACTATCGGCCGGTGGACGCGGAGAAGTTGCTCTCCATGGAACACGTGAGCGTGCTGGAGAGCGGCTGCGCCCTGAGGGGACGGGTCACCGACGCCGAGGGCAATCCCATCGCCGACGCGAGGGTCATGCTCGGGGCCGACCGCTTCGGCTTGCTCCGGGAACCCTCCACCAACACGGACGAGGAGGGCCGCTTCGCCTTCGATAGCGTCAGCCCCACTGTGCAGACCGTCACCGCCTACGCCCGGGGCTACGCGCCGGACCTGCGGAGGGTGAAGGTCAGCGCGGAAGCCGAGCCACTCACCTTTCGGCTCGATCGGGGCCACACGATCCGGGGCCGCGTCGTCGGACCGGACGGAACGCCCCTGGAGGGCGCCGGCGTCGCCGCCGACACCTGGCGCGACTGCCGGCCGAACTTCTGGGAGGCCCGAACCGACGCCGAGGGCCGCTTCGAGTGGAACAGCGCCCCCCCGGACGCTGTGCTCTTCCACGTCTACAAGCAGGGATACATGTCCAAACGTGACCTGACCCTGACGGCCCGCGAAGAGGGATACCGCATCCAGATGCAGCGGCCGCTGGAGGTCAGCGGCACCGTGACCGACGCCGAGACGGGCGAGGCGCTCCCGGAGTTCACCGTCATCCCGGGGATCCAGTGGGACGCACAACGGCCGACGTCCTGGCAACGCGAAGACGCAAAGCGGGGCATGAACGGCCGGTACAGGGTCAAGTTCACTTACCCCCGCTTCGGGCACGCCGTGCGCATCGAGGCCGAAGGCTACAAGCCGGGCGTCTCGCGCACCTTCAAGGACGACGAGGGGCGGGTGAGTTACGACTTCGAGCTCCAGAAGGGCGCCGGCATCCAGGGCGTGGTGCTGCGCCCCGACGATCAGCCGGCCGCGGGCGCCGAATGTGCGCTGGTCAGAGCGGGGCAGGGCATCCGCGTGGAGAACGGCGCGATCGGCCGACAGTCGGAATCGCCGGTGGTGGAGACGGGCGCCGACGGACGGTTCTCGTTCCCCGACGAGGTCGGGGAGTTCGCCATACTGGTTCTGCACCGGTCGGGCTACGCGAGGGTCGCGGGGGATGAGCTGCCGGCCGACGGCCGCGTCCACCTCTCGCCGTGGGCTCGCGTCGAGGGACGCGCCATGCGTGGGGACGAGCCCTTGGCCGGTGTCCAAGTCAAGCTCTTCGCCCGGGATGGATCCCCCGGATCGACTTCGCCGTACATCTCCTGGCAATACTCCACACTGGCCGACGGCGAGGGGCGGTTCACCTTCAGCCAGGTCCGGGCGGGCGAGGTCCAGGCTCTCCTGGCCGTGGAGAAGGAACATGGGCGCTCGGCCTACACGCATCACGAGCTGGCGTTCGTGGAGAGCGGAGAGACCGCGAAGGTCACCCTCGGGGGCGGCGGTCGGCCGGTTGTGGGCAGGCTTGGGCTGCCTGAGGACGCTGGCTTCGCCGTCGAGGCGGTGGACGTCCGCGCACGACTCGGTCCGACCCGGCCCGAACTCCCCCTGCCGGAGGGCTTCGAGCAGTGGCCCGAAGATAAGCAGCGCGAGTGGTACGAACAGTGGCGTAACTCCGAAGAGGGCCGGGCGTTCCGCAAGGAGCACTACGGCAGCTACCACGTGGAAGCGCAGCCGGATGGGAGCTTCCGTGGCGAGGACGTGCCGCCCGGGGATTACACGCTCTGGATCACGCTGCAGCAGCCGACGCGCCCGGGGCGCCGCCCCGAAGTCCTGGCACAGGCGAAGGAAACCTTCTCCCTGCAGGAGGGGAGTGGAGCGGTCGATCTCGGGACGGTCGAGGCCGTGCCCCTGACGCGCCTGGAGTCCGGACAGAGGGCGCCCGACATCTCTTTCGAGACCCTGAAGGGGGAGCGCATGAGACTCTCAGACTTCCGCGGCAGACACGTACTGGTGGACTTCTGGGCCACCTGGTGCGGGCCTTGCCTGGGGGAGACGCCCCACCTGGTGGAGGTCTGGGAGGAGTTTGGCGAGCGCGAGGACTTCGCCATGGTCGGGCTCAGCCTGGACAAAGGCAAGGACAAGCCACGGGCCTACGCCGAGGAGAAGGGCATGGAATGGGTCCAGGGCTTCCTCGGGGACTGGAGCGCCACCAACGTGCCCGACAGGTTCGGCGTGCGCGGCATCCCCGCCATCTTCCTGATCGACCCGGAGGGCCAAATCGTGGCCAGGGACCTGCGCGGCCAGCGCATCAAGCGGGCCGTGGAAACAGCTCTTCCCCCGCGCAAGTAGCCGGCCGAAGCGGGCGGACTCCCGTTCGCCCCTGGCTTCGCCGGCGGAGCTTCGCATCCCCCGAATGGCGGCGTCGCAGCAGGCATCGCCGCCGATCAGCTCCACCTTGCCCCTCACGGGCCGGACGAATTCCCGATCGAACGGGGCGGGGACGTTCGTCGATCTCCATCCGCTCGAGCAGGTCCCGCACGCACGTCTCGACCTTCTCCTCAACGTCCGCCCTGTCATCGGCTGAGTGCCCGAAGGCGGGAGCAACCACGCCGGGATCCTCCACCAACAGAACGCCCGTGTCCGCAGAATTCGTCTTCGGATGTTCACTATACTTGACATCACGTCTGCTTTATAATACTTTAGGTACGGTGGACGTTACCTAATGTCGTGTCTTCTGGACGGAGGATATGCGCGATGCTGCCCGAAGAGAAGCAGGCGGTGTACGTGCTGTGCGTGTTCGGCGTAGCGGTCCTGGCCGCAACGGTCCTTGTGGTGCTCTACGGCTGGCCCGGCATAGGCGGACTGGGGATGGGGGGCCTGGCCGGCTTCGGGCCTCTCATCTTCAGGGGCCGCGGCAAGCAGCGGATGGACGAACGCGACCAGGTCATATTCCAGAAGGCGACCATGGTCGGGGGGGTCGCCTCCTACCTGGCGTTCGTGGCCGCCTGCATGGCCCCGTGGTTCTACTCCATGGCCACGGGCCGCGAGAGCATCTTGATCCACTACCTGCCGTTGGTGGTCGTTGGCGGCATGTTCGCTTACTTCACGGCACGCTCCATTGTGGTGCTGGTGTTGTACCGGAGGGGGGTCAGCTATGGCGGGAACTGAGCTGGCCAACAACATCCGCCGGCTGCGCTTCGAGCACAACGAGATGACGCAGCAGGAGCTGGCCGAAAGGGCAGGCTGCACGCGCCAGACCATCATCGCCATCGAGCACGGCAGGTATGCGCCTTCGCTGGAGCTGGCATTCCGGATCGCCAGGGCCTTCGGTCGCCGGGTGGAGGAGGTCTTCTTCCACCCGGATGAGGAACCGGCCGGATCAGGGACAGAAGACACCGCGTGAGCCGGCCGGCGGAACGGTCAATCTTCGCCCTCAGCCTCCGGCACGTCGAAGCGGTAACCGATCCCGCGCACGGTCTTCACGTAGGTGGGCTCCGAGGAGTCGCGCTCGATCTTGCTGCGAAGCGTGTTGACGCACTGGTCGACGCTCCGCTGGCTGACGAAGGTGCTGTGGCCCCATACGGCATTGAGTATCTGGTTGCGCGTCAGCGCCTGTCCCTCGCGCTCGACCAGAAGCTCCAGCAGCCCGTACTCCTTCGGCGTCAGCTTGATCTCCTCCCCTTCCCGCTGGAGCCTTCGCGCCCGGAGGTCCAGCGTGAATCCTCCAAACTCGTACACCTCGGGCCGTTCCTGCCGCCGGCGGCGGAGCAGCGCGTTGACCCGCGCCAGCAGCTCCATGACGCCGAACGGCTTCGTGACGTAATCGTCAGCCCCCAGCTCCAGGCCGAGGACGACGTCCGACTCCTGCCCCTTGGCGGTGAGCATGAGGATGGGCATCTCCAGCCCCTCCTGCCGGATCAGCCGGCAGACCTCGTAGCCGTTGATCTCCGGCAGCATGATGTCCAGCACGATCAGGTCCGGCCGCTCGTCGAGGGCGGCGTTGAGGCCCTTCTCTCCGTCCGAGGCGGTGAGGACGGTATAGCCTTCGTACTGGAAGTTGCCCTTCAGCCCTTCGAGCATGGCGGCGTCGTCTTCGATGATGAGGAGCGTCTCGTCCGACATGGTTCCTCCCGCTGCTACGACTCTTCCCCCGCCTGCGCCGCCGGCAGCCGCACGGTGAACGTGCTGCCCTCGCCCGGCTGGCTGCGGACGTCGATGGTGCCGCCGTGCGCGTCCACGATGAACTTGACAATGCTCAGCCCCAGGCCGCAGCCCGTGGCCCGACGCGAGAGCCGGCTGTCGGCCTGGTAGAAGCGGTCGAACGCCTTCCCCGCCTCGCGCCGCGACATACCGATGCCGTTGTCCTCCACCTCGAAGCAGACCTGCCCGTCAGTCGCCCGGGCGCGCAGGGTGATCCGTTTATCCTCACCGGTGTACTTGTAGGCGTTGTCGAGTAAGTTCAGCAACACCGTCGTCAGCGCGTCGGGATCGGCCATGACGCGGGGCAGTCCGGGCTCGACCGCCACTTCGAACGAGCACTCGTCGGAGTGGAACCTCTCCCGCACCACCTCCGCGACCTCCTGCACGATGTCTTCGGGAACGACTTCCGTGGAGTCGAAGGCCCGCCGGTCCCGCTCCATGCGGGAGAAGCTCAGGAAGTTATCGATCAGCCGGCTGAGGCGCTCGTTCTCGCTGACGAGCAGATCCAGGTAGCGCCGGGCCTGTTCCCGATCCTGGTAGCGCTCCTCGCGCAAGGTCTCGGCGAACATGCGCACGGCCGCCAGCGGCGTCTTCAGTTCATGGGTGACCGTGGCGATGAAGTCGTTCTTCAGGCGTGTCAGCTTCGCCTGACGCAGCAGGACGTGCCCGCCGACCAGCGCCGCCGCGACGATGGTGCCGATGCCCAGCAGGCTTGTCCACAGGTAGGCGGCGACCTGCTTCTCGGCCGCTTCGGAGAAGGGGTCCGGCCCCTCCAGCATCAGGGCCAGCCGCCAGCCGGGGAGAAGATCGCCGACCGGTCCCGCCAGGAACGCGTCTTCGTCGCCGGACCTCTCGTCGGGGCGGCGCAGTTCAACCGCCGCCCCGGGCATGGCACCGGCCTCCCGCAGCAGCGCATGCATGTCCTCCAGGAAGCGCCGCTGCTGGAACAGCCCGACCGCGCGCCTGCTCTCCGGGGCCATCCGCCAGACGCCCGGCAGCCCCGAGGGCGTCAGCCCGGTGGTCTCCGGTACGTCCGGCTCGGCGGCCAGATAGTCGGCCGCCAGTTCTTCGGCGTCGAGGGTCGGGAACTCCGGATCACGCCCGCGCATCTCGAGAAGCCGATGCATGAGGAACCGCCGCTGCGGCGGGGCCATGAGGGGCGGCGAGTAGTCGTTCAGCCGCGCGGCGAGGGCATCGCGCAGTCCCGTGTAGCGTGGCGCCTCCGGGTCCGCGACCAGTTCGAGGGCGCGCAGGCCGGCCAGCGGAGCGATCAGGCGGCCGGCGGGGTCTCGCGCGTCCGCCTGCTGCTCGTCAGCGAACCGCGCGGCCAGCAGCTCAACGGCCCCCGCCGCATCGCCCCTCTCCACCAGGCGGCGCGCCTGCGCCCACACGGCGGGCGGTCCCGCGCGGCTCACACCGGACGGGGGAGACTCCGCGGGGTAGGCTACGCCTCCCGACTCGTCGTAGATGACGGCGGCGTCGCAGGCACCTGAAGCAGTGAGGTGTGCGAAGGCCCGCGCCGGAGGGAATTCGCCGGGCGCCGCAACCAGAGCCTCCGCCTTCCGCTCCCAGTAC
>JASFTU010000144.1:0-5942 GCA_050050635.1 Candidatus Brocadiaceae bacterium | reverse complement strand
TCGGTCTCCGCAAGCTGCTCTAGCGCTTCCTGGAATGCAGCGCGGGGTAAGCCCCGCTGGAGGCAAGGCTGTGGCAAGCCACCGCACTCCGAAAAGGGCCGTGCTCTCGAGTGCTTAGGAGCGGCACCGGCCCGTCCAGTGAGCGGCCGTCCGTGTGGTGTGCTCAGCGGGATCTCTGGGCGGCGGGTTGTTCGGCGAGCCAGACGCCCTGCTCCACCAGCGAACGCCGCACCTCCCGCCCGTCGACGTCCTCCGGACGGCACCCCCGCTCGATCGCCATCGCCGCCGCCGTGCCGCACGCCTGACCCACCGTGCACGCCGGCGGCATCACGCGCATCGACGAGTGCACGGCGTGGTCCACGCTGATCGGCCGCCCGCCCACCAGCAGGTTGTCGCACCCCAGCGGCACGAGACACCCGTACGGAATCTCGTACCAGTCGCCCTCCGGCACACGCGCGTGCTCCGTGCCCCCGCCGGTGGGGCTGTGGATGTCGATCGGGTAGTTGACGCGGCAGACGGCGTCGGGGAACTTGGAGGCCCCCTCGAAATCCTCGCGGGTCAGGTAGGCGTGGCCGCGCACGCGCCGCGATTCCCGCACGCCGATGGTCACCGCCAGGGCGTGGAGACGTGCCTGCTCGAACCCGGCCACGTCTCGCCGCAGGAAGCGCAGGTAGTCCATCACCTGCCGGCGACCCTCGATCTCCGCCTCCGATAGCGACAGCGTGTCGGTGGCGTCGTGGCCGATGATGCGCGTGGTGTTGAAGTGGATGCGATCGTCTTCGACGCTGCTGAACCACAGCACGTTATGGCGGGGACACTCCAGCCGGCCCTCTTCCCGGGCCTCGTCGTAGAGCGCGTTGATCGTGCCGCTGTCGGGCATGCGCTGCACGTCCACGCCGGCCACGTCGAAGGAGGTGGTCATCGGCTGGACCCCTCCGTCCTCGGGGCGGCCGTATTCGATGGTGCAGCCCGCGCGCGCGGCCAGGTCGGCGTCGCCGGTGGTGTCCACGTACACCTCCGCCCGGTGGGCGCTCAGGCCGCTCTTGCCCAGCAGGAGGACGCAGTCGATGCGGCGCTCGTCCATCAGCGGCCCGTCGAGCTGGGCGTGGTAAAGCAGCTCGACGCCGGCGTCCAGGCACAACTTCTCGGCGGCCAGCTTGGCCGTCTCGGGGCACAACGTGCGCCCGTCGTCGGCCAGCCCGCCCATCCGGTCCATCACGTCGCACCAGTCGCGGAAGACGCCGGTGTCGAAGGGCTGTCCCTTCAGGCCGTTGGGCATGAAGGGGTTGACCAGGCCGGCGGTGGCCATTCCTCCGAGGAAGCCGTACTGCTCGCACAGGAGGGTGGCGGCGCCCTGCCTTGCGGCCGCCACGGCGGCGCCGATGCCTCCGGGGCCCCCTCCCACCACGATTACGTCCACGTCGTGCAGAAGCGGTATGTCCGACTGCTCCGGTCGGGTGACGGTTTCGGCCATTCTTCGGTTCTCCCGGTGCTGTTGCAGGGGGTGGTTCTCAGGCGCGCCTGGCCTTGCGGGCGGCCAGGTCGACTTCGCCGTACTGGATCTTGTAGAAGCGGGCGTACTCGCCGTCCAGCTCCATCAACTCCTCGTGCGTGCCGCGCTCAATGATGCGACCCCCGTCCACGAAGAGGATCTGGTCCGCGTTGAGGATGGTGGACAGGCGGTGCGCGATGGCGAAGGTTGTGCGGCCCTCGCGGAGTCGCTCGACGGCTTGCTGGATGAGGACCTCCGTCTCGCTGTCCACCGACGAGGTCGCCTCGTCGAGGATCAGTATCTGGGGGTTCTTCAGGAGGGCACGGGCGATGGAGATGCGCTGTCGCTGCCCTTCGGACAGCTTGACGCCGCGCTTGCCGATCTCGGTGTCGTAGCCGTCGGGCAGTTTCTCCACGAAGGGGGCGGCGTTGGCCAGCCGGGCGGCCCGCACGATCTCCTCGCGCGAGGCGCGCCGCTTTCCGTAGCGGATGTTCTCCGCGACGGTGCCGGAGAACAGGAAGTCGTCCTGCATGACGATGCCGACGTGGGCGCGAAGCGAGCGGAGCTTGATGTCGCGCACGTCCACGCCGTCCAGCAGCACGCGGCCCCGGAAGGGGTCGTAGAAGCGGGGGATAAGGCGAGTGATCGTCGTCTTGCCGGCGCCGCTCGGCCCCACCAGCGCCACCATCTGACCCGGACGGGCCGCCAGGCTGACCCCCCGGAGGACCGTCTCGTCCTCGTAGCTGAAGTGGACGTTCTCGAAGCGGACCTCACCCTCCACCCCGGAGAGTGCCTTTGCGCCCGCCCGGTCGGCGATGTCCGGCTCGATGTCCATGTAGTCGAAGAACCGTTCGATGCCGGCGAAGAACTCCCCGCCCCGTTCGGCCATCATCATCATCCGCAGGATGGGCTGGTGGAACCGCTGGACCAGCAGGATGAAGGCCGTCAGCGTGCCCACGCTGGGGTAGCCCGTGCTGAACGCCAGGTATCCGCCGTAGAGCAGGATCGCGGCCAGCCCCACCGCGTTGATGAACATGGTCAGGGGGAAGAGCGTGGCGATGTATCGGATCGCCCCCATCCGGCTGCGGTAGTGCTCCTCGTTGGCCCGGCTGACCTCGCCGGTCTCCTTCTCCTCCGAGGTGAAGGCCTGGATCACCCGAACGCCGGAGAGGTTCTCCTCCAGCACGTCCGAGAGGGACGCCTTCTCCTTGCGGACCTGCTTGAACTGGCGGAGCATGTTGCCGACGGGGCGCCGTGCGATCAGGATCTGCAGGGGCACCACGCAGAGGGCCACCAGGGCCAGTCGCCATTCCATCCATACCATGACGGCGCCCGTGCCGAGAAGTGTCACCACGCCGATGATTACGGTCTCCGGGCCGTGGTGCACGAACTCCTGTATCACGTTGATGTCGTCCACGATGCGGGAAAGCAACTCGCCGGTCTTCTTGTTGTCGTGGAACGACATGGACAGCTTCTGCAGGTGCCCGTAGAGGTCGTTGCGCAGGCGGGACGTGATGCCCTGTGCCACCTCGTGGCCCCAGTATTCCTTCAGCCCCTGCACCACCGCCCAGACCCCGTAGGCCGCCACGATGGCCCCCGCGCTGAGAGCGAGAGCGCGCAGGTCTTTCTCCGGCAGCACGTTGTCCAGGATGTACCGTATCAGCAGCGGCGATGCGATCAGCAGCAGGACCGCCGCAACGTGCATCGCCTGCACCACGCCGAACTTCCACTTGCGCGGCCTCACGTAAGTCCTGAGGAAGCGTTTCAGCTCGGGCCACATGATTCCGGACCTCGCCGGTAGGCTGGGAGGGAGGTTTGAGACGCCGGGTGCACTCCCGGCTCAACTTCCAGCCTAAAACCCTCTCAGGCGGAATGCAATGCGCCCCGCGGATTCCCGGCCGAGGGGGGCTCTATCGGGACCCCGGCGTTGACAGGCAAACGGCAGGTCCATATGCTCGGCCATCGATTGGGCGGGAAGCATCAGAGGGCGCAGAAGGGATGTATGCGGAGAAGGAGAACTTCCTCAGGGTGCTGCGGCGGGACGATCCCTCGCACGTCTGCCATCCCCCGCCGTCGAAGGGGGCCTCCTACGTGGGCGCGTGGCCCGCGCACAGCCGACCGTCGCCCGAGGCGACCTCGTGGCGGGACGAGTGGGGCGTGCTGTGGGAGGTGCGGGACGGCGAGGTCTTCCCCGTTGGCCCGGCCGTCCCATCGTGCGAGCAGGTGGACGAGCTGGAGCCGCCCGACCCGCGGGCGCCCGGCCGCATGGAGCCCCTGGAGCAGGTGGCCCGGACTCTCGATCGGAGCCGCTACTTCCTCTCCTCCGTCCATCCGTATTTCCTCTACGAAAAAGCGATCAACATCCTCGGGCCGGCCGAGTTCGGCGTATGCATGCTCGCCGAACCGGATGCGGCCCACCGGTTGCTGGATGCGATACTCGAGTTCGAACTCGGCATCGCCGAGCAGTACCTCGACCGGGGAGTGGAGGGCGTGACCTTCTCCGACGACTACGGCCACCAGGACCGGCTGGCGATGTCGCCCGAATGCTGGCGCACGTTCATCAAGCCGCGGCTGGCGAGGGCGATTGCGTTCTACCGGGATCGCCTGGGGCCGGACGCGCCGATCGGCCTGCACAGTTGCGGTCACGTGATGCCGATACTGGAGGACCTGATGGAGATCGGTCTGGACATCCTCCACCCCGTCCAGTCCACGGCGAACGACCTGGCGGAGGTGCGCGTGATCACGACCGGTCACATGACGCTGGCGGGAGGCATCGACGGGCAGCGGATTCTGCCCCTGGGCACGCCGGATGACGTGCGCGAGGAGGTGTACCGGAAGATGGACCTGCTGTGGGAGAACGGCGGCTACCTGCCCATGGCGGAGAAGAAGCACGGGGTGCCGCCGGAGAACGTCGAGGCCACGGAACGGGCCATCCGGGACTGGAGCCGCCTGAACGTGGAGGCGTGAAGCGGGGCGTTGCGGGCTCCGCGGCACCCGGTTTGCAGCGTCTCCTCCCGCGGGCCAGAATTGCGACGCATGTCTTCCCTCGTCATTTCTGCTGGAGAACACCCATGTCCGCCATCAGGCGAAGAACCATGGCCCTGTGTCTGGCGTTGGGCCTGTTGGCCTGTACAGGCTGCCAGGTGGTGCTGCTTGCCGGCGCCGCGGCGGCCGGCGCCGGCGCGGCCATATGGCACGGGGGCAAACTCGTGCAGACCGTGGAGGCCCCCCTCCAGGTCACCTATGAGGCAGCACTGGACGCCCTCGAAGAGGACGGACTGCCCATCATCGAGCAGAGAGCCGACAGCGTGACGGCGCACATCGAATCCGAGTACGCCGACGACAAGCACGTCTGGATCGACATGGAGGCGGTCGGCGACACACATACGGAGGTGAAGGTGCGCGTGGGCCTCGTGGGCGACAAGGATCGCTCCCTGCGCATCCTGGACGGCATAAAGGAACGCTTGTGAGCCGCTCCCTCGATCTGCGCATGCGGCTCAGTGACCAACCGGGCTCACGGCGCCCAGTTCGTATCCCGGCCCCAGGGTGTAGAGCCGCTCCAGGCTTTCGTCCTCGTTGACGTGCGCGGCGACGACGCGGCCCGCGAAGATGGAGTGGTCGCCGGTCTGGAGTTCTCCCTCCAGCACGCACTCGAAGTTCGCCACCGCGTCGGCGAGCAGGACGCAGTCAATCGCCGTTGCGGGCTGAAGCGCCGTGCCCTGCTCGGCGAACTTGTCCACCTCCCGGCCGGTGTGGGTTCCGAAGAACAGCGCGTCTTTCGCCATCTCGGACGAGGGGAAGGCGATGACGAACTCGCCGGCGGTGCGGATGACCTCCAGGGAGTAGCGCGTCCGCCCCACCGAGATCGCCATCATCGGCGGCTGGTGAGAGGTGATCATGGTCCAGCCGAGGGTGATCGGGTTGTGCTTGCCCCGGGGGTCCCGAGCGATGGCGACCACCACCTGCTCGGGGTATTTCCGCGGAATGGCCTCCTCGTACGGCACCGATTTCTGCACGTGAACCTCCTCTGGTCCGGTTGACGACTGCCGCGCACCCGTCCCCGGCGGCACGGGGGAATTGCCCTTGCGGGTGCCGGTATAGCTCTCTCGGACGAGGCGCGCAACCGGGGGCTGTGGGGCCGGCGCGGAGCGTTACTTGCGCGGACGGGGGAAACCCCTTACCATTGGGCAACTTCCGCGGGGTCCTGCTTGCGGAAGACGCTCGGCTCTTATGCCTGTGCTACCCCTTCAGGAGACAACCATGGACTACCAGGCGTTCATCGACGAGCAGATCCAGAACATCCGGGAGACCGTCGGCGAGGGCGCCGCAATCAATGCCCTCAGCGGCGGGGTGGACAGCTCCGTGGTGACCGTCCTGGGGCACAGGGCGCTGGGTGAGCGCCTAAAGACTTTCTTCATCGACAACGCCCTGATGCGAGAGGGAGAGTACG
>JASFTU010000143.1:0-5993 GCA_050050635.1 Candidatus Brocadiaceae bacterium | reverse complement strand
CCTCTCGTGTATCTGGGCCAGGACGGGCATCTGGTTCCTGGCCCACTCGATGCTCTTGACGCCGTCCTCCGCCATGTTCATGTCTGCTACGTCGAAGTCCATGCCTCGCTCCTTGCTGTCGTCTTGAATGCCGAGAGTTGGAGGCCCTGAAGGCGGGGCGCACCTCCTCGCTCTCTCATGCGTGCCCTTCGGGCATCCTGATCTCCGGATAGGTCTTCAGTATACTATCCCGAACGTCTTTCTCCAATCTGCTTTCCGGCGGGTCTTTGCGTATCCGGTCCACAAACTTCCGCGCTCGGCTCAGTGCGTCGTCCCCCTCGTCGCATTCGTCGCGCTTCTCACGGTTGGCCAGCCGGGGCATGAAGAACTCGGTCCGCATGTGGCGCACCGTGTGGTCCTCGGCCAAGAAGTTGTCCTGCGGGCCTTTGCCCTTGATCAGCTCCACGGCCAGCGTCTCCTCGTTGACCTCGATGCCGCGCAGAACCCGCTGGCACATGCCCAGGATCTCGTTGTCGACGACCATCTTCTCATAAGAGACCGTCAGGTCGAACTCCATCAGGCCGGCGATGTCGTGGATGTAGTTGGCCCCTGACATGGCCACCAGGAGGCTGGAGAGGGCGCTTTCGTAGGCGGCCTGGACATCCACCGCTTTGGCGTCCGAGGTGCCCGCCGTCGAGTAGAGCGGCAGCTCGAAGTGCTGGGCTAACTGGGCCACGGCGGCGCTTATCATGCCCCGTTCTATCGGTCCGCCCAGGTTGCCCATGGTCCGCAGGTCGCTGATGGAGCCGACGCTGCCGCAGATGCCCGGTGCGCCCTCGTTGACGCACTGCACCAGGGCGATCCCTCCCAGTGTCTCCGCGACGTGGGTCAGCACGTTCCCGGCCAGCGTCACCGGGGCCGTCGTGCCGGACATCGGCTCGGTGGGAACCACCACGGGCAGACCCTCGCGGGCGGCCACGCAGGTCATCTCCCCGTATTTCTCGTCGATCTTGAACGGGCTGATGACCAGGGTGATGAAGCTGACGAACGGCTCCCGCCGCAGTGCCTCCGCGCCGCCGGCGATCTCCTCGGCCATCCGGATGACGTTCCGCAGACCATCCACAGAGTAGATCCCGCCCATCACGTGTTTGGTCGTGTTGTCCAGCGAGTGGAAGAAGCGGTTCACGTCGATGTGGTTTTCTTCCTCCACCTCGTTGGGGAACACGTTGATGGTGAAAACGTGCACGTTTTCCAACTCGTCGATCAGACGCGCGTTCAGCGCGACGTCCTCGTTTCTGGAGGGTCGACGCTGGCCGGTGCCCGGGTCGAGCACGTAAAGGGCCGTGCCGCCGGTTCCGTAGTGCACCCGCCCGTCCTCCAGCACGGCGTCGCAGCTGGCGTCGCGGGAATGGAGGGTGACCGAGGAGGGGTTGGAGGCTATGCAGTCCTCAACCAGGCTGCGGGGCAGCCGGACGCGCCGCGATTCCGCGTTCACCTCCGCGCCGGCCCGCTCGAATGCCTCCAGGGCCGGGTCGGCGTAGACCCACATGCCCGACTCCTCCAGCACTTCCAGGGCGGTGTCGGCGATCTGTTCGATCTCCTCTTCCTCCAACGGTTGATAGAGGGAGGAGGGCAGGCCGGGCTGAGCGTGCGGTGCCTGCTGTGCGGTGTCCATGTATTCACTCCGTTTCACGGCAGATGTTTCGCTCCTTGACCAGTGCTTCCGGGCCGTCTTCCCGGAAGGTCTCCGCCGCCTGGTCCGCGGGGCAGGTTCCTTCCTCCAGGCGCCCCTGCAGCGGCCGCAGGAACTGCTCCTCTCCCAGGTCCCTCTGTTCCAGTCCGTGCCGTGCGATCTGGAACATCCGGGCGGCCAGCTCCGAGAGGGTCGTCTCGCCCGCACGTCCGTCCGAACCGTGCCGGCAGGCGCGTTCTCGCGCCTCGCGCAGGTCCTCCCACCGGTGGGAGAAGACTTCGCGCTCGGCCTCTTCCAGGGCGGAAACCAATCCCAGCGTCAGGGCCGCGATGCTGAGCAGCTCGCCGGGCGGCTGCTGGTCGTTGACTCTGTTCTCGATCGTGTAATGGTGGGACAGCCGCGCGTTGCACCAGTAACAGGTGCTGTGCACGTCGAAGTCGGCCGGCTTCGGATCCAGCTTCACCTCGTTGCCGTTCGTCTCGACGCCCTCCGCGGGGCGGTTGGTGTAATACTCGATGAAGGAGTCGTAGTCGGGCAGGAGCACCGGCCTGCCTTCCCGCTTGACGAACACCGGCTCCAGGGAGGCCACGGTTCGCACGTAGTGCCTCAAATCCCTGGTCCGCTCCCGCGGCATCCCGACGCGCTCCCCGTCCGGCATCCACCAGTCCCACAGCTTCTCTGTCACGCACTTGTAGTCCTCGTCCACCCGACCCTTCCAGACGCTGGAGTCGGCGGTGAGGGCGATCTGCGCCGCGGCAAAGCCGTTCAGCACGTTGATGGCCGGCGCGGCCTCCCGCTCCGAGACGGTTACATGCACGTGGCTGTCGGCGTTGAGGGTGAACAGGTGGAAGTCGTCGCCCTCCTCCGGCGGGACGTGTCGGTTCGAGGGGAAGACCTCGTCCCAGACGCTGCTGCGGCTCTTGCGGCTGGCCAGGTGCGCGCCGGGGCGGGCCATCGGATGGATACCGTAGCCCAGAAAAGCGACCTGATGCTCGTCGGCGAAGGCGCGCAGTTCGGCGCGCACTTCGCTCAGGGTCCGCTGCAACCGGTGGAGATCGGGCGCGTGGGCCAGGGAGAACTCCGCCTTGCAGTAGCCCGTCTCATAGGAGGCCACCGTGTGGTTCTTCTCGCCGGGCCTGCGGGCCCCGACGACTTCGCCGGTGGACTCGTCGCGCACCCGCTCCCAGCCGTTCTCGACCAGGTGGTCCCACAAGTCGAGAAGGGTCTGGTAGTCCACGGCCGAGCCGTCGGGGCACACGAAGGGGAACTTCAGCTCTGCCCCGATGCGCCGTTCCGAACCCCGCCCGGAGCACGCCTCGCGAATACCGCCCCGCACGTAACGGTAGATGCGGTCCAGCTCTGCCGACTGCGAAAACATGAGCAATCAGCCCCGAAGTTTGTTGGCGAGTCGGTGCAGCGCTTCGAACACTCTGCCCGCCTCTCCGGGCGGCAGGCTGCCGGCGCCGCAGGAGGGGGTCAGAAGCGAATGTTCCATCAATTCGGCCCGCTCAAACCCCTTCTGGGAGAGTGCGGCCACACACTGCTCGAAGAGATGAGCCAGCGAATCGGCGTCCTCGTCTCTGATGGCGTTCGTGGTGGGCACGATGCCCCAGGCTATGCAGCCGCCGCGCTGAAGCAGGGCGGCGACCTCGTCCGGATAAAGGGCTATCGTCTGACCGTACTGATAGGCGTCGAAGTTCAATAGTTGCACGCCCGAATTGGAGACCACGCCCCAGTCGCTGTTGCCACAGACGTGGATGCCGCTTACCCCTCCGGCCTCCCGGATGGCCTGGAAGATCTGTCCCTCCATCCCGTGGACGCCCTCCTCCGAGATGCTGGAGAGGGCGCTGGAGCCGTAGACGGCGAGGACCGGTTCATCCACGAACACGACCACGCCCTCCTCGGCCAAGGGGGAGAGGCGCTGGACCTGCCATTCGGCGTTTCGGCAAAGCATCTTGACCACGGCGTCCCGCAGTTCCGGATCGGAGTAGAGCGTGTCGCCGTTCTCGTCGGTGATACTGGTGGTGAAGGTGATTGGTCCGGTGAGCTGCCCTTTCACGTACCGGAAGCTTTCCTCCTCGGCGCGTTCCAGGAAGGCCTCAAAGCCGGCCGCGAGGCCCCGGCTGAGGGCGAACAACGACGGGTCCTCGGCCAGATAGCGCTGGTAAAAGGGCTCGAGGCCGGAGTACTTCTGCTCCTCCGACCACACCAGCACGCCCTCCTCCGGCTCGGCAGTGACGGCCGGGCAGTGCTCGCTGAACTGGGCCACCATGCCTTCCATGTAGCTCCGTCGGGGCAACTGCGGCCAGAAGGGGATCGACAGCTCCGCCTCCAGCACGAAGGAGACGGCCTCCTGGGGGTCGGTCCGTGGCAGGCTGCCGATGCCGGTGGTCTGCAGCTCGCCTGTGAAGTCGGCGTTCATCGCGTTGCCCCTTCTCCGAGGACGTGGCCCTGCCCGTGGATGACGTGTTTATAGGTGGTCAGATCCTCCAGCCCCATCGGGCCGCGTGCGTGCAGCTTGTCGGTGGAGATGCCTATCTCCGCGCCCATGCCGAGGGACTCGCCGTCGCAGAACATGGTGGAGGCGTTCACCGGCACCACCCCCGAGTCCACTTCGCGCACGAACCTGCGGGCCCGATCCAGGCTGTCGGTCACGATGGCATCGGTGTGGTGCGAGCCATACCGGTTTATGTGCTCTATTGCCTCGCCCACCTCCTCCACCACGCGGACGGACATGATCATGTCCAGATACTCGGTGGACCAGTCTTCTTCCTCCGCGGCCTCGGCCCAGGGCAGAGCGGCCCGGGTGCGTCCGCAGCCCCTGACGGTGACCCCCGCCTCGCGGAGGGCCTCCCCGATGCGGGGCAGCTCGTCGGCCAAGGCCTCCGAGACCAGCAGCGTCTCGGCGGCGTTGCAGACCTCCGGCATGAGACACTTCGCGTCCAGGACGATCTCGATGGCGTCCGTCAGATCGCAGTCCTCGTCCAGGAAGACGTGACAGATACCCGCGAAGTGCTTGATGACCGGGATTGCGGACTGTCGTTCGACCACCTCAATCAGCCTCTCGCCGCCGCGGGGGATGACCAGGTCGATGTGGTTCTTCAGGCAGAGCAGTTCCTGCACCTCTTCGTGGGAGCCGGAGACGACCTGCACGGCGTCCTCCGGCAGCCCGGCCTCGGCGAGGGATTCGCGCCACAGATCCCCCAGCAGGGCGTTGCAGGTTTCCGCCTCGGAGCCACCCCGCAGGATGGCTGCGTTCCCGGATTTCAAGCAGAAGGCCCCCGCGTTGACCGTCACGTGCGGGCGTGCCTCGTATATCATGAGGATGACGCCGAGCGGCACGCGCACCCGGGCCACCTCCAGGCCGTTGGGGCGTCGCTGGGTCTTGAAGGTCTGCCCCACCGGGTCGGGCAGCCGCTGGATCTTGCCCAAGGCACGCATGCGGGAGTCGATCTTGGACTCATCGAAGCCGAGGCGGCTGACGAGTTTCTCCGGCAGGCCGGACTCGGCCGCGGCCTTCATGTCGTTCCGATTGGCCGCGATGAGGTCCTCCTTGCGCGCCTCCAGCCGGTCGGCCATGGCTGCGAGCGCGCGATTCTTCCGCCCGGTCTCCGCCGTGGCCATGATGGGTGCGACGTCAGTTGCCGTCTGTGCGACGTCCCGCGCCTGCACTGTGGCCTCCTGCGTTTGTTGTCGGATTCTGCGCGAGCGGTTTGTCGTCTCGGCGGTCGGCGGCGTTCAACGTGCCGTCCCCCCGCGGGGCACGCGCCGGATGTGCGGCCCGGTTGGGGCGTTTGCTGAGAAAGGCTTCGGCCATCCCCTTTGCTTCAGTTCCGTATAGACGTGCGGATTCGCCCTAACGCTGAAGCTGACCGTGACTGCAAGGACGGAACTCGGGCGGAAGTGAATCTTCCCGGCCTGCCCCGGCGGAAGGAGCTGTGGGGCAGCATCCACGAGGAGTCACCTCCACTTGATAGATATTGTACCAGCCCGGCTCTCGGTGTCAAACATGAGGCACGGTGCGGTCGGAAGCCGTTCCATGGGCGTGAGGGGTGTCGCAGCAGTATGGAAGGGATGGGTTTTGACCGTCCGCGCGCCGCTCTGCTATAGCGACGGGTCCCGCCGGTCGGGGCGTAGCGTAGTCTGGCTTAACGCGCGTGCTTTGGGAGCACGAGATCCCCGGTTCAAATCCGGGCGCCCCGACCATCCTCCTTCGCTCCTCGCGGCGCTCGGAGCTACGGAGGACGAGTCCTCTTTGGCACCCCTACCGCCGCGCGGGCCACTCCGTCGGAGCGAAGGTGGATGGTCGCCCTTCGTAGCC
>JASFTU010000142.1:0-6026 GCA_050050635.1 Candidatus Brocadiaceae bacterium | reverse complement strand
AGGATGCAGGAGATGGTCGCCGCGGCGCCGGCGACCTGGACGTTCAGGCCGAACTCCGTTGCCTCCAGGGCAAGGTTCTCCGGCGTCTCTCCGCCGACGTCCACGAGGAAGAGCGGCATGTCCGCCGGGAGCCCGTCCGTGAGTTCGTGGGCGGCTCCGCTCCACGCCCGGCGCTGGAAGTCGCTGACGAGGTACAACTCCTTCCGGGGCAGGTTGCTGTCTCGGAGCGCCGCCAGGGCCTTCTTCAGGGCACCGCCGGCGGTGGCCGCTCCCCAGCCGCACTCCTGCGCATCCAGTTGGCCGCTCAGCCCGGCCACGTTCGTGGTAAGCTCGGGCGGGACGTCGCCCGGGACGTCGAGAAGCACCAGGCAGGCGGAATCTCCCCGCCTGAGTCCCTGCAAAATCTCCGAGGCGGCTTTCCTGGCGCGTTCGAACCTCGTGGTGCCGGCCGCGACGGCGCGCATCGAATAGCTGTTGTCCAGCACGATTGCGGCGGCGGTGGGCACGTCCCCTCCCTTGAAGGTGGCCGAGCGGACCATCGGCCGGTAGAGCGCGGCGACCAGTGCCGCCAGCAACAGCAGTCGCAGGGCGAGCAGGAGCAGCTCCTTCAGCCTGTGACGGCGCGCCACGCGCTGATCCACCATGCGCAGGAAGCGCAGTGTGCTGAAGGGCACCTGCTCCGCCTTGCGTCGGTGCACCAGGTGGATGGCGACCGGGATGAGCAGCGACAGCCAGAGCAGATGGATCATCGCTCGTTCCCCCGGTTCACCGGAACCTCTCGCGACGGCTCAGGTACTCGGCCAGCATCATCTCGAACGGCGTGTCCGTCGTCACGGCCTGGTAGTCTATGCGCGAGGCCGCACAGTCCCGTCGGTACCGGTCCACGAACTCCTCGAAACGGCGGCGGTAGTCCTCCCGGATGACATCGGCGCGCACCTGCATCTTCCGCCCGGTCTCCATGTCCAGGAAGTCCACCAGCCCTTCGAAGGGCAGGTCCCTCTCGGCCGGATCGAACACGTCGAACACGATCACTTCGTTGCGGTCGTGTCGGAAGTGGTTGAGGGCGTTCATCACCGCGTCCTGGTCGTCGATCAGGTCACTGACGACGATGACCAGCCCGCGCCGCCGCATGCTCTCCGCAACGGCGTGCAGTGACCGGGCGATGCCCGTCTCACCGTCCGGCCGGGCCCGCTCGAGCTCCTCCAGCAGGTGCTTCATGTGCCCCGGGCTGTTCCGGGCCGGTATGCGTCGGCGCACCTGCTCACCGAACAGCACCAGGCCCACCTGGTCACGCTGCCGGATCATCAGGTAGGTGAGGGCGGCGACCAGGCAGCACCCGTAGCCGAACTTGGTGAGCCCGTTCGGGCCGAACGCCATCGAGCCGCTGACGTCCAGCAGCAGGTTGCAGGTCAGGTTGGTCTCCTCCTCGTACTGGCGCACGTACCGTTTGTCGGTGCGGGCATAGACACGCCAGTCGAAGTGCTTCAGATCGTCGCCGGGGATGTATTCGCGGTACTCGGCGAACTCGGAGCTGAAGCCCTTGAAGGGGCTTCGGTGCAGGCCACTTATGTATCCCTCGACGACCGTCCGGGCGAGCAGCTGCAGGTTCCTGATGTGGGAGAGCTTCTCGGGGTCGTAGTACTTGCCTGTGAATCCCCGGCGCATGGGAGCTACTCTCTCCGACCGCGGGCCTTGCGGGCGTATGCCTCCTCGTCCGGCTCGACGACGGCCTCCAGCAGTCGGTCAATGATGTCCTCGACCGTGACGCCCTCGCTGTCGGCGTTGAAATTGGTGAAAATCCGGTGGCGCATCACGGGGTGGGCGACCGAGCGGACGTCGGCACAGGAGACGTTGAAGCGTCCGTCGATCAGGGCGGTGGCTTTCGCGCCGAGCACCAGGTACTGCCCGGCCCGGGGGCCGGCGCCCCACTCGACGTAGTCGCGCACGAACTGCGGCGCCTCCGGGCACTCGGGCCGGGTTGCTCGCACGAGGTTGGCCACGTACTCCAGCAGGTGGTCACTGACCGGCATCCGTCGGACGATCCTCTGCACCTGGCGTATCCGGGCCCTGTCCATGACGCGCCCGGCCTCGGGCAATTGATCGGTCGTCGTGGTCCGGAATATCTCGATCTCCTCCTCGCGCTCCGGATAACCGATCAGGATGTTGAGCATGAACCGGTCGAGCTGTGCCTCGGGCAGCGGATAAGTGCCTTCCTGCTCGATGGGATTCTGCGTGGCCAGCACGAAGAAGGGGGGCTCGATGGGATGCGTCTGCCCGGCCACGGTGACGGCGTACTCCTGCATGGACTCCAGCAGCGCAGCCTGCGTCTTGGGGGGAGTGCGGTTGATCTCGTCCGCCAGGAGGATGTTGGTGAAGATGGGGCCGGGCACGAAACGGAAGCGCCGCTCCTGGGTCTCCGGGTCGATGTCGAGCACTTCCGTTCCCGTGATGTCGCTGGGCATCAGGTCGGGCGTGAACTGGATGCGCTTGAACTCCAGGTTCAGGCATCGGGCCAGGGTGCGCACGATCAGCGTCTTCGCCAGCCCCGGAACGCCGATGACCAGGCAGTGGCCCCGGCAGAAGAGCGTGACGAGGATCTGCTCCAGCACCTCCTCCTGGCCGATGATGACCTTCCTGATCTCCTTCAGCAGTGTCTCCCGCACGGCCCGCAGCCGGGCGAGAAGCTTCGCGTCCCGTTCGCTCCGGCCCGACGTCCTCGTGCTCTCCGGCTTCTCGTCAGTCAATGGTGTATTGCCTCCTCATCCCGGGTCGCGTGGAGCTTCTCAGGTGGTGCCCCGGTCGCGCTCAGCGGTCAATGGGTCATGGCGTACAGGATGATGTTCACACCCAGGCTCAGGGCGTCCTCGCAGGCCAGGTCCCGTCCGAACGGATGGTCGAAGCCGCGCCAGCCGCCCAGGCCGTAGGGGCAGTAGATGACGGCCATCGGGCCTCCCAGGGCGATCCCCTCCAGTGGCAGATCGGGTGGTTCTTCGCCCAGCGATTCCACGTAGTCGGTGTAGCCGACCTTCTCGATGTGGTGGAGGACGGTGTAGACGGGGTGGCCGGCCGGGAGTGGGACCAGCTCGGCGTCCGGCAGGACCCGTGAGATCTCCCGCCGGAACGCCCCGTCGAACTGGCTCCGCCCCGCGCTGGGGCTGGCCAGCAGAAAGCCCCCGCTGAGCAGGTACCTCCGCAGTGCCCGCACCTGCTCGTCGGTCAGGGTGAAATCGTGCCGTCCGGTCAGGTAGAGGAAGGGGCATTGCTGGAGCTGGTCGGTCGTCAGTTCGACGGCCTTGCGCTGGAACTTCACCTCCGCGCTGCTCCGGGCGGCGACGGCTTTGAGGAGATTCGCGATGGCGTTGGGCTGGGTGTCCCAGTCACCGCTCAGCTTCCCCTGCGCGAAGACGAAATCGCCCCGCTGCCGCTCGCCCTCTTCGTAGTACACTTTCGCCGTGCTCTGGTAGACGGCCAGGTCATAGAGCGCCAGCGAGTAGGCGATCATGTTGATGCCCAGCCGGCGCGCATCCTCCGGGTGCACGCTGTAGGCGCCCTCCCTGATGTGACCGTCCCAGCCGCAGCTCAGGTCGTAGCGCGAGAGCACCACCGCCGTCCTGTCGCCCATGTCCAGCCCGAGCAGGACGGGCCGTCCCCGCTTGTCGTTGCTCTCCGGGACTTCTCGCGTGTAGTTCACACTGGTGACGTCGTGGAAGCAGCGCAGCAGAGGATGATCGTCAGAGAGCCGGCGCCATCGCCGGCCGGGCAGGACCCGGTTCATCTCGCGCATGAACGCCTTGAAGAAGTCCGGATCGCCGAAGCAGGTGTCTCCCCAGACGGTCCCGCCCCTCTGGAGGAACTCGCGCAGTCGGGCCACTTCCGCATCGGAGAGTGCGAAGTCGTCGCTCCCCGTGAAGTAGAAGATCGGGTATCGGGCCGGATCCGGCGGGAAGGCGCTCAGCGGGCCCTGCTTGTGCGTGTGGCGGAAGCCGAAGGTGCGGTTGGCCAGGTTGACAAGCATGGGCGCGTCGCCGGGGTCTTTGTTCCAGTCGTAGTAGCGGACCGTCTCTCCGTCCCGTTCCACTTCCTTCGGCTCCCCGTGCTGGATCTTGGCGACGAGGGGAGGCGGCGCGGGCGGTCGCTTCTTCTCGGTGCGCCGCAGGGGCGTTGCGGGGAGGGGCAGAGGGGGGAAGCTCTCCCCGCCCTTCCGGCGGTGGGGCCTGGCGGGAGGCGCCGACCCGCACGGGCCCTTCGGGACGTTGAATTCGTCGGCGGCCGCCGCGTGGACGACCAGGAACGTCACGGCAATGAGCAGGCGTTTCATCTCGGCCACCCGGCTGCGCGGAACGGGCCCGGCGGTAACAGCTTCCACCGTATCCTATAATAGAGGCTGGCAGATCCCGGCACAACCTCTACCCCCGGTCACGGCGGCTGTCGGGGCCCTCTCCGGATCTTCGTCCAGAGGCGGCTGAGAGCGTGAAGAAAGGCGTGCGAAGAGTGCTCGGATGCGTGACAATCGCTGCGCTGGTGCTGGTGGGCGGAGTCGTCCTCTACAACCTGGCGGCCCGGGCCGCCGTCCGCTGGGACGGCACCTCTGTGCCGCGCGATCCGGATACGGGCCTGATGGTCGGCGCGGGGCCGACCACCATAGACCGCGGTCGGCCGCGCGCGTGCCTGCTTCTGCATGGCTGGCTGACCAGCCCGGCCGACTTCAGCGAACTGACCGGCGCCATCGATCGGACCGGATGGGACGTGCACGCGCCGCTCCACGTCGGGCATGGGACGGGCCCGGCCGACATGGCCGAGGTGGACGCCGATGACCTGCTGGGGGGCGCCCGGGAGCACTACTCCAGGCTGCGCGAGGAATACGAGCGGGTGGCGCTGCTCGGCTTCAGCATGGGGGGCACCATCGCCACCATCCTCGCCTCCGAGAGGCCGCCGGACCGGCTCGTCCTGGTGGCGCCTCTCTACCGCGTCCGGCACCGGTGGTACTACGTCCTACCCGCTCGATGGTGGCATGTGGTGGCGTCGCCGTTCATCCGGTACGCATGGCGCGGCCATCGGCTGGTCCACATCAACCAGAAGGAGAACCGCGACCGCGTCCTGCTCTACACCGCCTTCCCCATATCGGCCGTCCATGCACTGTTCGAGTTGAGGCGGCGGGCGGTCGAGCAGGTAAACCCGGACGCCCTCACGATGCCGGTCCTGCTCCTCTACGGCACGGGTGACGGCGTCTGCTCGCCGGCGGCCATGGACGAGTACCTGGACGAGATGGCCTCGGACCGGAAGCAGACCGTGGTCTATCGGCGTTCGGACCATCACCTGCTCCACGACTACGACGGTGAGGAGGCGACGAAGGCGATCACCGAGTTCCTGCACGCATCGGCCCGGCGTTGACAGGCGGCGCGGAGGGCGCCTATAATCGCTTGTTGGAGGCCGCCCGGGGGGCCTGCGCGGCCGATTCGAGGAAATCGCGTGAACGCCGCGTGCGCGAGCGACGCATAGGGGGCTTGGACCCATCCGTACCATGGCGCACCGGCGTCCGTCTGAGCGCCCCATCACTCAGCAACAGAGGAGTGCGGCATGTGTGCTGAAGAGAAGTCGGTCAAGTGTGAGGACGATCTGTTCTGCGGCGTGAACACGGTGGCGGATCCGGAGAACATGACGGATCTGGAGAAGAAGCACGTCCCCGTCATCTCTGCGCCGGAGAGCGTCAAGGCCGGCGAGTGCTTCGACGTCATCGTGGAGGTGGGCAAGCATCTGGCACACCCCAACGAGCGGGGCCACTACATACACTTCGTCGAGCTGTACGCCGATGAGACCTTCCTCGGGCGCGTGGACTGGACGCCGGTGACCACGTGTCCGATCGCCCGGTTCTGCGTCCAGCTTGACCACATCCACGACAGGCTGAGGGCATTCGAGTACTGCAACCTGCACGGCACGTGGGAGGGCGACAGGCAACTGACCGTCACCGAATAGAGAGGGGGCCGTCGGCGGGAGAAAAAGGGCGCTCCGTTTGCTTGACAGCGAGG
>JASFTU010000141.1:0-6029 GCA_050050635.1 Candidatus Brocadiaceae bacterium | reverse complement strand
AGTCGTCGCAGAGCCCGTGGCTGATCCCGGGGACGTCGGGTCCGGAGAAGAGCTCCAGTTGCCGGACCGCCTCCTCCACCTCCATCCACGGCGGCACGTTCACCCGCTTGCACCAGGAGCACATGAGCAGGACGCCGGTGGCGAGTTCCTCCGACTGGGCCAGCAGGTAGACCGGCTCGCGCTCCTCCTCACGGATAGTCCGCGACCGGAACTCGACCTGCCCCTCGGCAGACGCCTCCATCTCCATCTCCATGTAGCGCCGCGCGGCGGGCGAGTCGCAGCGATAGGGAAGCTTGACACGGGAACGGGTCTGGCGAAGACGCGCAACCACGGTCTGCAGCAGGTTCTTCACCGCCGGCGTCGCGACGTACTCCCACAGAGAGGTGCCGACCACGGCGCGGGCGCTCTCGGCGTCCCAGTTCTCCGCCCCGAACTCCACCCACTCGTCGTTGACGTACTCGATGACGTCCCGGGCGTCGATCCGATGGATGAAGGTGCGCATGTCCGCCATCGTGCCTTCCCCCTTGAGCGCCGGTGGCGCGCCGCCCCTCGGGCACGGCCCACACACCCAATCTACTGCTCGCCGGCACTCCAGTCAATACCGTGCTTCACCCGACCCACACCGGGCTCGACCACGCCAGGTGATTGTCCATCTGGATGACGCGGACGTAGAAGCTGCACGGCGCCTCGACGGGCTCGACGAGCTCCGTGGCGAACTCCATGCCCCGAGGTCGCCAGCGGCGGTGGAGCTCGCCGTTCTTGAACAGGTCCACGGCCTTCAACCTCTCCTCCCCGGCCGCGTCAATGCGGATCCGCGCCTCGTCCGCTTCTGGAAGCTCCGATCCCATCAGCATTCCGTTGACGGTGAAGACGAGGCGAATGCGGGCATTGGTCGTCCCGTAGCAGCGCCGCGCCCGGATGGCCTCCAGGATTCCTGAGCGCGTCAGCTCCGCGGCGAACACCGCCGTCAGGCCGTTGTTCCCCACCACCCCCTTGTGCCCGTCGGAGCTGGCCACGAAGCCGTAGCGGTAGCCCTGCTTCAGGAAGTAGCGGCCGAAGCGGTCCGGGCGCCGGCTCTTGATCTGGGGAATGTGTCGCTCGTTGACGTCCGGCGCCTCGTACGAACCGTGGCAGGAGTAGATCTCCAGCACGGGCTCCACTGCGGGGGACTCCGCCGCGATCCACTCGCCTTCGTCGAGGCCGCCCGGGTTGTGGAAGTGCGGAATGGTGATGAAGTCCCTCCCCTGGAGGCCCTCCCACATTCGGTCCACCCGGTCGTACTCGTCGCGATCGATCTCCGCGTAGTCCATCTCCTCGCCCAGCACGACCGCCGTGTCCCCGCGGGGTCCGCGGTACTCGAAGCCGGTGACCGTGACGAACTCGCCGGGGCGGTGATGCTCTCGGGCCGCCTCCAGCGTCCTCTCCCAGAGCTTCGCCCCGATCCGATTGCGGGGCACGTCCCAGGGCTGATGGTGGTCGGCCACGTTGTGGAAGTCGATGCACGCCACCTCGCGCGCGTAAGCGTGAAGGTCCTCGGGGGGGCGCAGCAGCTTCTCCCTCTCGATGCAGTCGTTGGAGTACTGCGAATGCGTGTGCAGGTCGCCGAAGTACAGGTTGAGCCCCTCGAAGACGCCCGTCCGGCGGGGCGTCTCCGCCAGGGGCAGCCTGCGGCTGACCACGCGCACGTGGGGGTCGGGGAACTCGAACACCCCGTGCCCGTTGCGTTCCCATTCCGCGTCGGCGGACACCTCGACGAGCGACTCCGGCTCGGGGACGTCGGCGACGTTGTAGAACCTGTCGTAGGGTACCAGCCGGGCCCTCGCCGGCCCGCGGAACAGGCGGAGCCTCGCCGGTTCACGGGGTCGGATCTTCCAGGACAGCGGAATCTCCACGTCCGGCACCGGGCGCCGGTAGCCCTCGAAGCTTCGCCCCAGGTCGGGCAGGCCCGCCGTCGGGTCCGAGAAGTAGCGCACGTGGGCCAGGTTCTCGAAGTCCGGCACCGGCACCACCGTCGCCACCTTGGTCCCCACGGCGTGCCCGTTCCGCATCCACCCCCACCGGACGACCAGCTCGTCGTCCTCCTCGAGCCGACCGTCCAGGTCGAGCACGATCATGCGGGCGGCCATGCCCTTGAAGGACGTCTTCTCCCGCGTGGGGAAGTCCATCACCTCCATGTCCCAGACGCGCTCCGTGTAATCGACGTCCGGGTTGGAGCAGAAGAGCGCGACGTAGCCGCCCGTCTCCTGGTCCATGCGGCTGGGTCGGTCGTAGCCGAGGTAGGCGGGGCAGTCGATGACGATCCGGCATTTCCCCGCCGTTCCGGCCGGGCCGACCACGAGGCGGAAGGTGATCTGCGCGCTGTCGCCGGCCAGTATCTCCTCGGGACTGACCCGGGCTTCCTTGAACACTTCACTCATGGGGCAGTATCCTTTCGCGCGTTGCCGCGGCTGCTGGGTCCGGGTGGCCTCGTCTCCCCCGAGTACTTAGCGCCCGGGGCGCGCCATATCAACGGAACGACGGGGAAGAGCGTCGGATGGTCCGGTTCTCGCTGCATTACTTCGTGTTGTTCGCCGTGTTCGCCACGGTATGGCCCTACTTCCCCGCCTTCCTCCGTTCGCTGGGTTTCTCCGAGGCGCACGTGGGTTACCTGCAGGGGCTGCGCATGCTGGCGGGGGTCGGGGGACCGCTGCTGGTGGCGTGGCTTTCGGATCGACTCGGGCGCCGGCGCCTGCTGATCGCCGCCAGCCTCATCGCCTTCGTCCTGCTGATCGTCCCCCTGGCGTCCACCTCGGACTTCCTTCCCGCGGCGCTGTTGGCGATGGGCGTCGGGCTGGCCCTCCGGACGACCATCCCGCTGAGCGACACGCTGGCGGCCACCGAACTGCGCGACCCGGCCCATCAGTACGGCAAAGTGCGCGTGTGGGGCAGCATGGGCTTCATCAGCACGCTGTTCGCCATCCGGCTGTTCGGGCTCGTGGACGAGCAGTCGGCCGGCTCGATGATGCGGGCCATGCTGATTGCCGCCCTGGCGGGCCTGGTCGTGTCGCGGTTCCTCCCCGAGCGGCACAAGCCCCCGCCCGGGCCGGACGCCGCGGCGGGAGAGGGGCGGGGCTTCGACGCGCTGTTCTGGGTCTTCATCGGCGTGGTCGCGCTGCAGCAGCTCGGCATGTCGGGCTACTACGCCTTCTTCACCATCTACCTGCAGGACGAGCTGGGCATGCAGCAGGCGGCCTGGGTGTGGGCGGTTGCGTCGGCCTCGGAGATGCCCGTGCTGATCTGTGCGGGGCTCATAATCCGGCGGTTCGGGGTGTTCCCCATGCTGCTGATGGCCTGCGCCGCGGTGTCGGTGCGGCTGGCCGTGTACTCGCTGTTTCCCGTCCTGTGGGCGGTGTTGCCGGCGCAGTTGCTGCACGCGGCGGCGTTCGGCATGCTCCACGCGGCAGCCATCGAGACCATCCGGCGGCGGGCGCCGGCCGGCCGGCGGGCGGTGGCCATGTCCCTGTACATGTCGCTGGCGGTCGCCCTGCCGCTGCTGGTCGGCAGCTCCATCGGCGGGTTGGTCATCGAACGGTTCGGCTACCTGGTGCTCTACGGGGTGTACGCCGTCCCGCCACTCCTGGGCATGGTTCTCCTGGCCGCGGCCGGGCGGGGCCTTGCGGAACGCGGACGCGCGCCGTAGTTACTATGTGACGGAGCCGGCACGGGGCCGGGGTACTCCGCACACGGATCCGAGGACGCGCATGAGCTGTTCTCCAACGTTCTGGCTGATGCTGGCGCTGACGTTCACGGCCGGCTCCGTCTGTCGGGCGGAGCACTGGCGCGCCGACGTGGACCCGACCGGCATGCTGTGGGGCATCCTCCACGACGGCGCCCTGGTGCCGGTGCGCGCGCACTTCACCGTTGCCACGCCCCGCTGGGAGACCCGGCTCGGACCGGCCCGCGGGAAGGACGTCCGCTGCACGCAGGATGGCCACGCCCGCACGTGGTCGGGTGGCCTCGAACTGAAGGGCCGGCAGGCCTTCCGCTACGCTCAGACCGTCCGTGAGGCCGGCGGCCGCGTCGATTTCTCCCTTCAGGTCCGGGCACTCGTCGACGCGCGGCTGGCGGGGGTGTACCTGGACGTGAAGGTGCCGGCGGGCATTTTCGGCGGGGGCACGTGTGTCCTCAGCCGCGACGGCGAGGAGGGGGAGGAGCGGGAGCTGCCCCCGCCGGAGTCGCGGGACCGGGCGGCCGCCGGCAGCGCACGCAGGATCACGTTCCGCAGCCCGGGGGAGGGACGCCTGCTCGAGTTCACCATGGACCGAGCCCGGCGCCTGACGGTCAACGCCCATCCGGGCTGGCTCATGCCCCACTACCGCGTGCTGATCCCCCTCCACGAAGGCGGTCTCAGCGCCGGCCAGACGGTGGGGGCGACCTTCGGCTTCCGGCTGGCCGGGAAGAGCGATCGCAGCCCGGTCAAGCTCCGCCTGAACGCCGCCCGGGAGCGCTACCGCCTCCAGGGCTTCGGCGGCAACTACTGCTTCTGGCCCAACACGCCCGCCGTGGACTACACCCTGGACCACCTGCGGCCGGTCTGGGCGCGCACGCAGATGTTCCTCCACTTCTGGGAGCCGAAGAACGACGATGCCGACCCCCGGCACATCAACTGGTCGGCCCTGCGGGACAAGGAGGAGTCGCAGTGGATACTCCGGGCCGAAATGGAGGCCGCCCGGAAGATGGCCCGCCGCGGCATCCCCTTCATCATCTCCTGCTGGCAGGTCCCGGACTGGATGCGCGTCCCCCGCGGGCAGGCCGGTGCGCGCGGCAGGCGGCCCATCGACCGGCAGGCGTGGCCGGAGGTGGTGGAGTCCATCTGCTCCTACCTCCTCTACCTGAAGGAGAAGTACGGGGCCGAGCCGGAGATGTTCAGCTTCAACGAGCCGCGCCTCGGGCGAATACCCGATCCCGAGGATCACCGAGATTTCAGCAAGATGCTCGCCGGTCGGATGCGTGAACTCGGCCTGAAGACGGGCATCCTGGCGGGCGACGTCTCCAACCCGCGCGGGGACAGCATCGAGTACCCGAAGCCGCTGCTCAACGACCCCGAGGCGCGGCGCTACGTGCGGGGGATCTCCTTCCACTCCTGGGGCGGCGCCCGGCCGGAGACCTACCGCGCCTGGGCCGACCTGGCGCGCAGCCACGACCTGCCCCTCTTCGTCGCGGAGCTGGGCTGGTACGCCCTGGCCCATCGCTCGCGTGCGTCGCGCACCGCGCTCTACGCGCTGGAGGAACTGCGCACCTACCAGGAGCTGCTCCTCCACGCCCGACCGCAGGTGCTGCTGGAGTGGGAGTACGGGGGCAGCTACCCGCTGCTGCTCGAGGAGGGGGACGAGCTGCGCCCGACGGCCCGCTACTGGATGATTCACCAGTTCGCCACCCTCACGCCGTCCCCCGCCGTGGCGCTCGGCACCGAGAGCGACAACCCCGAGGTGCTCTTCACCGCGTTCCGGGGCCGGTCGGCGGACGGCCGCTCCGTCTATGCCCTGCACGTGGCCAACCTGGGGGCGGACCGGCCGATGCGGCTGGAGGGGTTGCCGACGGGGCCGGGCACGTTGGAGGCCACGTGGGTCAACGCCCTGGGGGACCGTCGGGCCGGCGGGACGGTGAGCGCGCAGGGCGGCGTGCTGCAGACGCGGCTGACCGCGCTCTCACTGCTCACGCTCCGCTGGAGCGAGTGAGAGGGGGCGCGGGGCTTCGGCGCCGTACGCTCGACCCTCCGGGCAGTTCCCCCTGCCCGGCGGGACCGCCTTCACGCCCCGGGGCCGATGTGTTACGCTCCTCGTGGAGGACGTTCGTTCTGGGGGGACGGACGGCGGGTTCGCCATTGCTCAGATCGGGGGGGTGAGGAGATGCCTCTCATGCTGTTGCCGACGAAGCGGACGGGGCCGGGGGGATGGAAGGCCCTGGGGTGTTCGCTGCTGGTGGTTTGCTTCGTGGTCGGGGGACTCGGCCTGTACATTGCGCACAGGGGTGCGGTGGCGGGGAGGGAT
>JASFTU010000140.1:0-6030 GCA_050050635.1 Candidatus Brocadiaceae bacterium | reverse complement strand
GTGATCGTGGGGGGAGGAGTCGCCGCCAACGGTCGGCTGCGGCAGAGGCTGCGCGAGGGGGCGGCCCGCGGGGGCGTCGGTCTTCACCTTGCGCCGCGCGAACTGTGCACGGATAATGCCGCGATGACGGCCGGTCTCGGCCACCAGATGCTGGTTGCCGGGCAGGGATCTTCGCTCAGCGTGGAAGCCCTTCCTTGAGAGGGGACGTTGCGCATGAAGGAAAAGGACCTCAGAGAGCTGCTCCAGCAGGTCGCTGCGGGCGAAGTGAGCCCCAGTCAGGCGGTGGAGCGGGTGCGGGGAATGCCCTTTGAGGACATCGGTTTCGCTAAAATCGACCATCACCGCATACTGCGTTGCGGCGTGCCGGAAGTGGTCTTCTGCGAGGGGAAGACGCCGCGGCAGGTGGCGGACATCTCCGAGAGGATAGTGGCCGCCGGGGGAGACCTGCTGGCTACCCGGGCGGAACGCGAGCATTACGCGGCGGTGCAGGAGAAATGCCCGGGCGCCGACTACCGCGAGGCGGCCCGCTGCATCACGTACCGTCACGAGGCGGCCGAGCCCGCCGGGCTGGTTGTTGTCCTGACGGGCGGGACCGCAGACCTGCCCGTGGCGGAGGAAGCCGTGGTCACCGCCGAAATGCTGGGTGCCAGGGTAGAGCTGATAGGCGACGTGGGGGTGGCGGGACTGCATCGCCTGCTGGCCCACAGGGAGAAGCTGCAGCAGGCGAATGCTCTGATCGTGGTGGCGGGCATGGAAGGAGCGCTTGCGAGTGTGGTCGGGGGACTGGTGGCTCGTCCGGTGATTGGTGTTCCGACGAGCGTCGGGTACGGGGCCAGCTTCGGCGGGGTGGCACCTCTGCTGACCATGCTGAACAGCTGCGCCGCGGGTGTGGCCGTGGTCAATATCGACAACGGTTTCGGCGCGGGCCACATCGCGGCACTCATCAACGCGATGGCGGCGCGGACGAGGGGGGAGGCATGAGGCGCGAGGCTGTCCCCGAGGTGCGCGAACTGCCCGCGATCCCGCAACGTCCCGCCGATGCGCACAAGGGGGACTTCGGGCGTGTCCTGGTCGTGGCCGGCTCGCCGGGGATGACCGGTGCCGGCTGCATGGCCGCCCTCGCTGCACAGAAAGCCGGGGCGGGTCTGGTGACTCTCGCCCTTCCCGCCAGCCTCCATGCCATTGCGGAAGTCAAGCTGACCAGCGCCATGTCTCGGCCGCTGCCCGAAGGGGAGTTGGCGGTCATCGGGGAAGAGGCCGTCGCGCATGTGCTCCGGTGGGCGCCCGACTTCAGCGTGGTCGCGCTGGGGCCCGGCGTGGGACGGGCAGACGTCACGGTGTCGGCCGTTCGCCGTCTGGTCGCCGAGCTGACGTTGCCGGTCGTGGTGGACGCCGACGGGCTTAACGCCCTGGTCGGCGCGACCGGAACGCTGGATGACGCCTCCGGCGTGCGGATCCTGACACCCCACCCGGGCGAGATGGCGAGGCTGATGGAGTGCAGTGTGGCGGACGTGCAGAAGGACAGGCGGGAGGCCGCCCTCCGCTTCGCGCGTGAGCACCCGGTTCTCCTCGCCCTGAAGGGGGCCGGGACCGTCGTCACGGACGGGCAGGGGCTCTACGTCAACCAGACGGGCAATCCGGGCATGGCAACCGGGGGCACCGGCGACGTACTGACCGGCATGGCGGCGGGGCTGCTCTGCCAGGGCCTGGACCACTTTGCCGCGCTGCAACTGGCCGTGTTTGTGCACGGCCTGGCGGGAGACATCGCCGCGCGCCGGAACGGCCCGTTGTCCATGACGGCCGAGGATGTGCTGGACTGCGTGCCGGCGGCATTCCGGCTGTATCAGAGGGCCCAGCCGCCCTGTGCGCCCCGGGAAGTGGTCGCTCTGCTGGGCGGCGACTGAGAGGTGGCGGGCGCGGTGCCGGACGTTCCTTCTACGTGCGGGGGGAGCGTTTCGCCGCGCGCAACGTACGCAACGCCTCCTCTATGTGGTTCCGGTCGGCCTCGGTGAGGCCGTACTGACCGAACCGCGCGCGGCAGTAGAGGTCGGTCAGCAGGTACACGGCCTCCCGCAGGTCGCGGGGTTCCTCGTTGGCTTCGCCCAGCTCTGTAGCCGCCGCGCGTGCCAGCTCCCGGGGGGTAGCAGAGGGCCGTCGTGGTATCCCCTTGCGGCGAAGGATGCGCAGGAGCTCCTCGTAGAAACGGACGGTCCTGTTCCGGGCCCAGGGATGACCGCGTTTGAGGAGCCGTGCCTGCACCCACTGCGCACCCAGATGCAGGGCAATCGCGATGCCCGTCAACCCCACCACGAGCACGACGATCTGGAGGCTTCCCAGGTCAGGCATCCCCGGGACCAGTCTGCCGACCAGTTCGGTGGCGTCCGTGATCAGCCCCTGCGCTGTCCGGGCGAGGCCCGCCAGGAGGGCCTTCTGCTGAGCACGGTCGTAGCCGATGACGTTGGCCCTCCAGGTCCGCCGCAGGCGTTGCCCCATGTGCGACAGCAGGACGTCGAAGCGGTCACCCACTCGCCCCAGCAGTCCCTTGCTCTCTTCTCGGTCGCTTCTGGCTACGCTGCTCGGGGGCGTCGGGTCGAACTCCACCCAGCCCAGATCTTTGAAGAACACCTCGACCCAGGCGTGGGCATGCTTCTGCCTGAACACGTACCTCTGGCTTTCGGCGGAGAGCTCCCCGCCCTTGAATCCTATGACCAGGCGTGAGGGTATCGCCCACGTCCGCACCAGAAGGGCAAGAGCAGTGGCGAAATGCTCGCAACTGCCCCGCCTGGTCTCGGTGAGGAACGCGACAATCGGATCCTCGGTGCCGTAAGGTGGCAGCTCCAGCGTGTAGGTGAATCTGCTCCTGTCGAGCAGGTACTTCCGCGCCGCCATGACGCGGTCGTAGTCCGTCTGCGGCCTATAGAGGCGCTCGATCTCGGCCGCGGTTTCCTCCAGCACCGGGTGGATGTCCGGCGGCAGCTGCCAGAACACAATCCAGGGCGGCTGAGGCCGGGGGGTGCCGGCCCGCCGAAGCCGCTCGGGGGTGAAATGCAGGACGTCTGAGACGACGCTGTAGCGGCCCCTGGCTTCGATCGCCGCATCGGGCGTAAGGCGGTGCGACAGGGGATCCGCGATCCGCCCGTAGGTGATGTGGCGTCCCAGCTGGACGGGCCTGTAGAGGGCGAACAGGACATCTCCGGGCCACTGTACCAGGTCCACCCGCTGAAGGACGCGCAGACCGGACTTCCTCCTGTTCCTCAGGGTGTATATGTCCCGCGCGGTGAACGGTGACGACCCCTCACCCGCGCTGCGACGGGGCCACCCCAGGGTAGCACGCATCCACTGGCCGTCGCGATACTCCGGCAGCGAGATGCCCCGCATGAGGATGCGCGGCGGCACGTGAGGCACCGCTTCGTTGCCGCGAACAGAGTAGTAACGAGCCTTGAACACGATGTCTTCGCTCTGCCGGAGCCTGCCAATCTCGCGGAGGGACACGTTCTCGGAGAAGCCTGTCATCAGGCCCGGCGAGAGCCTGGCGCCTGCCGGCCGCCACCGGGCGCGCGGCAGCAGCGCGAATCCGACGGCCGTGCAGATGAAGATCATCACGGCCGGCAGCCACGTGGCGGTCAGGAGGTCGCGCAAGCCCGGTGCCGCCCGCTCGGGCGGAACCGAAGCGACTCCGCCCGGCCCCCGCCTGTGCATCTCCACTGCGATCATGTTTGCCATCAGGCAGACGGTGGTCAGCAGGAAGAACGGCAGGTACATCAGCTCCAGTGCCCAGATGCCGGCGATGAGAAACTCGAAGACGACGGTGGCCTGCAGCAGATGCATGTGCCGCAGCCGATGCTCTCCGTAGAGCATGATCAACTGCACGAGTATGAGGAAGTGGCCCACCGCGTAGCTGATGTGGGTCTGGGTGAGATAGGCGTGGAAGAGGGCGAAGAGCAGTGCAGCAACGCCGAGCGCCTGGATCGCCCGGGCGGACAGTATCGGTTCGCCTTGCGGCCCGACCACCACGGCGTGTGCCAGACAGAGCAGCGCCGCCCCGAAGGCGTACGCGTAAGCCATCTCCGTGACGGCGAGCAGTGAGGCACCCGCTGAGATCAGGGCGTACGTGGAGACCAGGAACAGCCAGCTCTCACGGCGAAGCTCAGCCGCCCGCGTCCCCGGCTCAGTGTCCAAAGCTGAAGATCTCATCGAATTCAGGCTCGCAAACGTCCACGCAAATGGCCGACGCGTCCAGGCCAGGTGTTGCGCCTGCTTCACTCAGCCCGGGGCTGACCAGGCAGACCGCGCCGTGTGTCTCACGGGGATCGACCGCCGCCAGCAGATCGGTCAACGTGTGCTCGTCCGTCGTCTCTGCCAGCGCGAGGGCCTCCAGCAGCGAGAACAGGTGCCCCCGGCCGCCCTGGTAGGGCAAGGTCACCAGGTCGGGGCAGTAGGAGGCGAAGGCAAAGAACACGTTGCGTGCGCTCAGCAGAGCCCCCAGTGTGGCCGCGAAGCTGACGGCTTTCTCCAGTCGCAGCAGGCGGTCATCCGGGTCAGCCACCGAAGCCGGCAGGGATGCGTCCAGCAGAATCAGGACGCTATGCATCTCCTGCCGCTCGAACTCCCGCACGTACAGCTTCCGCAGCCGAGCACTGGTGGGCCAGTGGATGTAGCGGGGGTCGTCGCCGGGCTGGTATTCGCGCAGCGACCGGAACTCGCCCTGCTCTTCCTTGCGCCGAAGCTGCATGAGCCACTGCGCCTCCCCGCCCTTCTCCCTGACCAGCGCGTCCTGGTGAATGCGGCCGAGGCGGGGGAGCACGAGCACCTCCTCGCGACGCTCCACCCGGAGCCGCGTCTCCGTCAGTCCGAACGGGAATCCGCTCTTCAGCAGCACGGGGGGCAGGCGGTGGTTACCCCTGGCGGGCAACGCCTGGCGTAACGTCACGGACGCGGTCCGCCCCGGCGAGAGCCGCCACACGTGGTGCTCCGGGGCCGAGGGGTCGCCGTCTCCCCCTGCGGTGCTCGCACGGACGGCAAAGGCCCCGAGGACCGGCTTCTCGTTGGTCAGCTTCACCTCTGTTGCGAAGGGCTCGGAGGCGAAGATGTGCCGAGGCACGTTCCACTCGAGCCGCATCCGTGTCAGCGACAGGGCGGCCAGGACCGCAGAGCAAAGCAGCCCGCTGACAAGGAAGGCGGCCGCCAGCGAGAACAGATTCACCCCCCACTGGAACGCCAGGAGGCAGAAGAAGAACGTGATTACACCGTACGTGATGCCCCAGGACGTGACGTGGAAGCGAAGGCGTGACCGCACGCGGCCACGCTGGGAACGGAACACGGCCGTGATGACGAGGTAGAGCGCCTGCCAGCAGGCCAGGAGGACGATGATGAAAAGGAGGATCGTCCAGCTGCCGATCAACAGGGCCGCCGGGATGCCCAGCAGAGCGATGATCCAGCCGTTGAGGCTTACGAGACGAGCCGCCTTAACGAAGCGGGAAGTGAAGCTGTGCCGAGCCACGGTCATTGCGGCCCTCGCGCGCTGTGGCGGGCCCCCGGCGGGCTCACAGGGGCACGGGGGTTTCCTCGAGTATCTCCCGGATGATGCGCTCGGCTTCCTCGAAGCCGTTGCCTCTGCCGGACTTGCGATGGCTGCGCATCCTGTGTGAGAGCACCGGACCCGCCAGCTTCTTCACGTCGTCCGGCTCCACGTAGTCCCGGCCGCGGAGCATGGCCAGAGCCTGCGCGGCCCGGTAGAGGTGGATTCCCCCGCGGGGGCTCACGCCCGTAAGCACGGCCTCGTGTTCCCGCGTCGCCTCCACGATCAGCATGGTGTACTCCAGCACCTCGTCGGAGACGTGTATGCGCCGCACCATCTGCTGGAGGTCGACCACCTGCGCGGCCCGCATCACGGGCTCCACGTCCTCCAGGGGGTGACGGAGCTTCTGCGCCGTGATGATTTCCTTGCCCTGTGCCGTGGTGGGATAACCGAGATTCATGCGGAGGAAGAACCGGTCCAACTGGGACTCCGGGAGGGGGTAGGTGCCTTCG
>JASFTU010000139.1:0-6051 GCA_050050635.1 Candidatus Brocadiaceae bacterium | reverse complement strand
CTCTGCCCTTTTCCTGTGCGTGTTCAGGTGCCGGTCCCGAGGTTGGCGGCCAGGAAAGCAGCGGCCGATTCGGGATCGGAGGCCCACGCGATCCTTCCCAGCATCTCGATTCCTTCCGATGCCGCGTAAGGCGGAGCACCGTGGAAGAGTCCTTCGCCCCGCAGCAGGGACAGGAGGGGCTGCCAGTGGTCGCCGAGGAACACCACCGGCGCCGGCTTCATCATGCCCTTGTTGAGCAGTTCCAGCAGCAGCCCGATCTCGGCCAGCGTGCCCGTCCCACCCGGCAGCACCACGTAACCGTCGCCCATCTCCAGCAACGTCATGATGCGCTCGGCGAGGCTGGTGCAGGAGATCTCCCGACGGATGAAGGGGTTCGCCGGCCCCCAGCCGGCCGAGCCGAGGGTGACGCCGATGGTGTGCGCGTCGGCCTCGTGGGCGGCCCGAGCCGCCGCGAGCATCGTCCCACCGTAGCCGCCGTTGCACACGGCCAGTCCGTGCGCAGCGAGTGCCTGCCCCAGCCGCGCAGCGCTCTCGCACTCGTCCGAGCCCTCCGGTGCAGAACCGCTCCCGAACACCGTGACGACCTTCTGATCCCTCACCATGGCGGAGTCCGGCCTCCCATACAGTCGCAGTGGCTGCCCGGACCGTGAGGGTAAGGCAGCGGCGGGAGGGCGGTCAAGACCAGAAGCGCTGCCCCCGCATCTCCGAACACCTCTGCTGAGGATGCCCGACAGCACTCACCGCAGAGATCACAGGGTACCTGGGCTCCGCGCCCCCACGATCGGAGGGGTCGCCCCACGTTTCCCGCCGGGGCAGGCCGCCGCGCCTGCCCGCCGGACTTGCGGGTCCTCGCGGTTCCGCTACCATGGCGAGAGTCGCCCGCGCAGGACGCGGTGGGGCGCTTCGTCGCGGGCGGGCAGTGTCGCCATGGAGGAGAAGTAATGCCGGCCGACCAATCGTTGTCCATCGGGTTTAAGCTGCCCCTGGACTGGCGTGCGCGGCAGCATCGGGGGGATCTGCCGCGGCTTGAGCGGGAGGTGTACGGGTTCCTGGGGGGACTGGGGTTCGAGTTCGTCGAGTTCTCTTTCGGGCTGGAGCTGGAGGGCAACGAAGCGGTCCTGGAGCTGCTGAGGGAGGAGGCGTCCGTCTGCCGGGCACACGGGCTGGGCACGGCGATCCATCCCGGCCCGTCCGAGCTGGACAACCTCACGGGCGCGTGGTTCGGGCCGGTGCCCGAGTGCCAGCCGGGGGTCTCGCCCGTGCTGCAGGCCGGTTCGTGCGCCGCCCGGGCTTCGGGAGGTCCCGTCACGGTCGTGCTGCACCCGGCTCAGTTCGCCCACCAGCCGGAACTCGTCGAGCCGAGCGACCTCCGCCGCGAGATGGTGCGGCGGTCGGCGCTGTTCTTCGCACAACTGGAGCGCAGCGTCGCGGGCCTGGACGGGGCCGTGCATCCGGTGGCGGAGCACCAGCTTCCCACCGACCCGGACGAGCCGCTCATGCGGATCGGGGACACCTGCGAGGAATTGCTCCAGGCCGCTGCGCACACCCGGCTCGGGCTGTGCTGGGACACGGGCCACTACCTCCTGGGCGTTGAGCGCTACGGGCAGGAACAGCCCCCTCCCGAACGCTTCCTGCGCCGGGTGACTCACGTGCATCTGCACGACGTGGTCGAGGGGCGAGACCATCAGCCCATCACGTCCGAAGCGGAGCATCTCCGCACGTTGCTCGGAGCGTTGCGGGGCGTGGGCTTCTCGGGCGGAGTCACGCTCGAATACGCGCCCGAGGGGCTGATGGCGGGGGGTGGCGTTCAGCCGGTGCTCCGCGATTCGGTGGCTACGCTGTCGTGCTGGCTGGGTTGAGAGCCGGCCGCAAGCTTATTCGGAGAACGCCACTTTGTCCACGTTCACCACCGCTCGTCCGTCCCAGCCGGCAGGGGCATCGGTCAGCTTGACCCTGAACGAGCGCGCACACCCGGGCGCCAGGATGTCGCCTGCGGATCGACAGCTCGCCTCTACCGGCCGTCCGAAGGCGTGGACACACTCGCGGGAGACGGGCGCTCCGGCCGCATCGAAGCACGTGACAGTCAGTTGCACGTCCGCCAGCGGTCGGCTCCCCTCGTTGAGGATCTCGCCCGCGACGCCTCGGTCGCCGAACACGGACTCGATCACCCGGACGTCGCGCACGGTGATCCGGTCCAGGTAGGCCACGGCTTCCTCGTCCTGGGCCGGCTCCGGCTCGTTCCCCGGTCCGGCGACGGCCACGGCAGTTCGCTCCCAGTCTCTCAATTCGCCGTTGACGAACCGCAGCTCCAGCCCGTCTTCGTAGCGCCACCAAAGGTGCGCCTGGTCCGCGCGCACTATGCGCGACTCGCCGTCCGGTTCACCGAGCAGGGCTCGCGCCTCCGCCGGGGTCATTCCGCCGGACAGGCCGGGCGTGTCGGGCAGCGGCGCCTCCGGCGGCGGCTCCTCGGGCTCGACTTCTACCTCACTGGAGGCGATGACCAGCGGGGATGCTGTCGGTGCTTCCTCAGGCGTGACCGGAGGGGTTGCCGCGATGTGTTGTGGCGCAGGGGCAGGTTGCGGCTCAGGTCGCTCCCGGGCCAGATGCATGGCCAGCAGAGCGGCGCCCACGACGAGCAAAGCCACCACGGCGCAGACACCCACCTTGAGGACGATGGGCGCCGCCAGGAGCCGGCCCAGCAGCCTTCCTCCGCGCCCGCGAAGGGCCCGACGCCTTGCCGACTTGACGCTCTTTGCTCTCTGGAGGGCTGTCCGGAGGTCCGCCATCCGCGCGTCCAGCCGGCCCATCACCTGCCGGACCGATGGTTTGCGGCGCGCGAAGACGAACGCCCGGCCGATGAGGACGGCGTAGGCGAGGCTCAACCCCCCGACGATGAGCGCACAGGGCCAGGCCGCCGCGGCGGGGAGGAACAGGCGCAGGCCGAGTGCAACCAGAGCCCCCACGCCGGCGGGCACAAGCCAGGAAAGCAGCCTTCCCGCGGGCTCAGGCCACAGCTTATTCGCGCGGGCGTAGAAGGCCACATTCCATCGCTGGAACAAAGTGCCCAGAAGGTGCAGATGTACTAACGGCGCGGGAGCGGTCCGCGCAGTGCTCGGTAGCAGGCTTTCGATCTCCCATTCCTGGGGCTGTTCCTCTTGGGTGTCCTCGTCCTCCTGCTCCACTTCTTCTGCAGCCTCGGGTGCTGCCGGCGCACCGGCATACAGGAAGTGCGTTCCGCACTCGGTACACTGCACGCTATCCCCCGTGCGGACGGCGCGGACGCCGAACTCTGCTCCACATTCCGGGCACCTTGCAGTTGCCACGCCCTTCGCCCCCCGGACCGAATGGCGGCTTATTCTCGATACAGTGTATCGGCTTGTTGGTCGTCGTCAAGGCTTTAATTGTGTGGAGAAGCACAGGAGTGTGCGCGGCCCCGTTGTGCGGCCCCTCATCCGAGCAACAGCAGGATGCCCGGCACGAGCAGCAGCGCGCACACCACTCGCCGCATGGTCCGAGTGGAGACGAACCGTGCCCCGTACATGCCCCCCGCCATGCCCAGCACCAGGGGGGCATACAGCAGCGCCGACCACACCAGATGGCTGCGGCCCACCAGGTTGGTCCAGCCGCCCATCATCAGCAGCTTGCACAGCAGATTCAGGCCGAAGAAGGCGGCCAGAGTCGCCTTCATGGCGTTCTTTCCCAGACCGTTGAGGAGCAGGAAGATCACCGCCGCCGGTCCTCCCATCGCGGTCAGGCCGCTGAAGAAGCCGCTTATCACGCCGGCCGGCACGCCCCAGAAAGGTGAGATGTCGCGCGCTTCGAAATGGGGATTGACCAGGGAGTAGCCTGCGAAGACCAGCACTGTCCCTCCCACGACGCGGCACAGCAGATCCTCTCCTCCGCCAGACAACCCCCACAGGCCGAGCGGCAGCCCCACGGCGGCCCCAACCGCCAGGCAAAGAGCCAGGCGCCATTGCGTGTGCCGACGGAGGCTTAGCCACATCATCAGCACCAGGCCCAGCGCCAGTACCGTCCAGAGGACGTTCGCGTGTTTCGCGCCGACCAGCGGAGTGGCCAGCGCCATGCCCACCAGCCCGAATCCGAAGCCCGTGAAGCCCTGGACGGCGGCGCTGACGAGCACAAGCAGGATCAGGACCGGGAGGAGCGACGCGTCGAGCGCCATCTGTATGGGTTTCCGTGGGTCAGAAGAGGTGCAGGAAGCGCCATGGCGGAGAAGCATATCAGCCGGGCCGGCTGTGCACAAGGCCGGGGCCGCTGTCGGCTCGACGCGCCGTCTCATTCCGGCCGGTCGCGGAGGGATATCCCGTGGGCCTCGACCGTCTCACGGACGATGCGCTGGAGGAAGGCGGCCTCCGCCTCGCCGATGGGCACCTGCCCGGCAAGCGTCGCCTCGCAGGGGTGGCCCTCGGGCGACTCGCCCGTGAGCACGGCGTAGAAGACGCATGCGGTCAGGTAGCTGCCGAACATGCCCGGATGGTGACCGTCGGCGAGGTTGCGCAGACCAGGCTCGGGCCGCTCACGCCTGGCTGCCTGCCACGCCGTCCGGTCCCGCTAAAGCCGAGCACCATCAACATGGGCGGACACGCCGCGAGGAATCTCATCTGCTGTCCTCTTCCTTCGACCCGGTGGGTCGGTCACCCGCCCATGCGCCTTTTCTCGTGGATCTGCTCCAGGTCTTCTTCGACCCTGAGCGCGACGCTGCGCACCCGGGCTTTGGCAGCGCCCCGGCCCCCGGCCGGCGCCACGAGTTTGCCGAACACGAGCATCGTCAGTTCGGCATCATGGTCGCGGTAGGCGTAGAGAAGCTGGTCCAGGTTGACCAACACCGGCATGCCACGCTTCGCATCGGTGAGCGTTATGAACATCGCTTGCCCTCGAAGAGGTCACAGGCTGGGACACGCTTTCTGGCACGTTGTAGTGCCTTTAAGCATGATTATAGCACGCGTCCGGTGGCAGGATCACGGGGGGGAGGAGGATGGCGGAGAGGGAGGGATTCGAACCCTCGGTACTGGATGGTTCCAGTACACGCGGTTTCCAACCGCGCTCCTTCGGCCAACTCGGACACCTCTCCACGGGCCATGGTACTTCTCCCCTTACCGCCTGTCAACGCGAACACCACCGGCGAGCCCATCGCGTGGTGCATGGCCGGCACCCCGAGCGTCCACCGTGCGTGCAGAGACGAAGCTCCGCTCTATCGTCTTTGTGCGCAAGACGATACGCTTGCTCAAGGTCTGCCCCCTGCCGACCGGGCTGTTGAAAGCCGCGTCGGAATCGGGTAACGTTGCGTGACCTGTACCCACCGGCGAATCTGCCCTCTGAAGGACCGCCGAGAGATGGTTGTGCCCGGAGAAAATGTGCGTCTCCGACTGGCGGCGCTCGACATAGACGGGACCGTTGTGGACAGCGCCGGGCAGGTCAGCGGCGAGCTGAAGGCGGTGCTCGCTCTCCTGACCGAGCGCGGCATACACACGGTGCTGTGCACGGGGCGCCGCTGGCGCAGTGCCGTACCCGTACTGGAGGAGCTGGAGCACGCGCATCCGGTGATCGTGTGCAGCGGGGGGGCGCTGGTCAAGCGGGCCGACGACGGGCGCACGCTCTACTCCGAGCCGATGGGGCCAGTCGCCGCCGAGCGCGCGGTTGGGTTGTTTCGTGGGGCAGGGCTCGTCCCCTTCCTCCTCTACGATCGGCCTCTGGATGAGCGGGAAGTTCTGATCTCGGCCTCCGAACGCCGCTGTGCCGAGAAGCTCACCTACGTCAAGGCGAACCCGGAGGCCATCGGCTGGTACGAGGGAGAGTGGCCCGCGGGCACCGGGCCGCCCCTGGAGGTCTACACGGTGGACGCTGCGGAGCGGGTGCAGCGCGCTGCGGAGTCGGTGCGGGCCGGTATGGGAGACGAGGGCATCGTCGAGGCGATGTTCCAGCAGCGTTACGGGGGCGAGCTGGCCCTGGAGGTGCGCTCGCCGTACGCAACCAAGTGGCGCGCCCTGGAGCGGGTACTCCGTCAGTGGGACATTCGGCCCGATGAGGTGG
>JASFTU010000138.1:0-6073 GCA_050050635.1 Candidatus Brocadiaceae bacterium | reverse complement strand
TGGGGGATGCTGGAGCGGATACGGAGTGCTCTGGCCGAGGTTGACAGACGGGGCGTTCGGGAGTGGACGGAGGATCTCGTCCTGGTCAAGAGTTTCCTGGGGCTGCGTTTCCAGGAAGCTATCCTGCCCCGCGTCGCGGAAGCGCTTGGCGTGGAGTACACCCCGGCGGATGCCGAAGACGAGTCCAGAGGAATCGACGGTTACGTAGGAGGCACGGCCGTGCCCGTGAAGCCATTGACGTACAGGTCCCGGCACCGTCCCGAGGATATCCCGTATGAGATCATCTACTACGAGAAAACGCACCGCGGAGTCACCGTAGAGTTTGATGCCGGCCGCTTTTGAGGCACTTTCCACCGCGAACAGGACCAGCGCCCGCAAATGGCGCTGCAAGCCATCAGAGGTGATCAGTATGAAGCAGAAGGAAAGCAGGCTTTCGCGCAGGCAGTTCCTGAGGGACGCCGCCGCCGGTGCGCTGGCCGCGAGCGCGTTACCCACCATCATCGTGCCGCGCCGCGCGGCGGCCTTCGAGCCCGGCGGTCGGATCCATCCCAACGTCGACCCCCTTCGTGTCGTGGGCATGGAAGATGCCGCGATGGTGACCGAGCAGAGGATACCGGCAGCCTGGAAGGATCAGGACATCCTCACCGCCGACGAAGCCGTCGCCGAGAATCTGGACCGCCTGGCCATGGCTCTTACCGAGGAGAAGAACCCGTCCGATGCCTGGAAGGCGGTCTTCGTCAAGCCGGCCGGCAAGAGCTGGAGCGACGTCGTCGTGGGTGTCAAGACGAACAACCTCGGCGTGCAGGCGCCGCACAGCGCCGTCATGGCCGGCGTCTGCCGCGTCCTGACCGACGTCATCGGCGTCAAGGGCTCCAACATCCACATCTACGACGGCATCACCGGGGGCGACATGGAGACCAAAACGCCCTGGCGGGACCTGCCTGAAGGCGTGCACCTGGCCAAACAGTGGGACTTCATCACCGTCCCACGCCCCGTCCCCTCCCCCTGGAAGGACGGCCAGCAGGAGGCCAAGTGCCTTGGTCAGGTGGCGAAGGGCAACGTGGACATACTCGTCAACGTCGGCACGTGCAAGGGACACGAGCCGCAGTTCGGCGGCTTCACGCTGGCCATGAAGAACCACTTCGGCACCTTCCTGCCCTCAATGGCCCACCAGGAGGGGGGCGGCCTCGACTACCTGATCGCGATAAACAAGACCGCGCAGATACTCGGGGAGGTAGGCCAGGGCGGCGACGTCCTTTTCCCGCGCCAGCAGTTGTGCATCGTGGACGCGCTGTGGGGAAGCGATCGGGGTCCGAAGTGTCCGCCTGATTCCTGCCTGAACGCGCTTTTCATGGGCGTCTGCGGCCCGGTCATGGACTACCAGGTGGCAATGGACTTCCGGAAGGGCAAGATGGGCTGGCCGGTGCACCGGGGCGTGGCCAACCGGATGCTCGCGGAATTCGGATTCAGCCCGTCCGACCTGCCGAACGGTGGGCACATCCTCGACGCGGCAGCTCAGCCGGCCTGAGCCGGGCACGCTACGCCCGATCGACCATCTGCTGCGAGTACTCCCCGCTCTGTTTGTCCTTCAGGATGAGTTTCGTGCGGCCGTCGGGCATCCGCTCGCTCTTGATGACCACCTTGCCGTCGCGTTCCTCCGGCTCCACTGATATCCGTTCGGTCTGCTCGCCGCCGCGCCACTCGTCGATCTCCACCGGCTCCCATTGCTTCGACCGGGCCGAGCGGTAACAGGCATCGATGACCGCATTGACGACGTAGCCGTCGTAGAAGGTCTCCCTCGGCTCGCGCTCCTCGTCCATGGCGGAGAACATGTCTCCGAACATGTCCAGGTAGCCGAGCTCGCGGACCTCGTTGCCCACCGGGAAGAGCCAGCCGGTTTCCGCCTCCGCCTTCTCGGCGACATAGCCCTTGCGCTCGCCCGCGACGAACATCTCGAAGCCCGTCCGAAGCCAGTGGTTGAGCCAGATGGTGCCGTCCGTCCCGGACACCTCGTCGCGCAGGTCCATGCCGCCGCGGAAGGCCCAGCTCACCTCGAACTGCCCCACCGCCCCGCTCTCGAAGCGGACCAGTGCGATTCCGTGGTCCTCCGCCTCCACCGGGTGCACCAGCGTGTCGGCCCAGCACATGGCCTCCACGGGCCGGTTGCCCTTGCCGACGAAGTTGCGAATGATCTCCACGCAGTGACAACCCATGTCGATGATCGCCCCGCCGCCGGCCAGGTCCGCGTCCCAGAACCACGCGCTGTGCGGGCCGGGATGCGTCTCCCGGGAGCGCACCCAGAGCACCTGCCCGATCTCTCCGTTGCGAACCGACATGAGCGACTTCAGCGTCTTCGGGGTGTAGACGAGATCCTCCAGGTATCCGGCGAAGACGCCGGCCTCCTCGACGGCTTCCAGGCACTGCCGGGCCTCCTCGGCATTGCGGCCGAGCGGCTTCGTGCACAAGACTGCCTTGCCGGCCTTCGCCGCCCTCCGTACCGCCTCAACGTGGAGGAAATTCGGCAGACCCACGACCACGGTGTCCGTTTCGGGATGCTCGATGGCCTCCCCGAGGTCCGTCGTCCAGTGAGGGATACTCCACTCTCCGGCGAACTGGCGCGCATGCTCTTCGCCGCGCGAGTAAACCGCATGAACCCTGTCCTGTCCTCTCCGCCCGTTGAGCGTCAGGGTGTAGAACGTGCCGATCAACCCCGTGCCCAGCATCGCAGCCCTGTGCATGGCCAACCTCCGTCAGGTATCTTGTGCACGATCAAACAGCGCCGGTGGCCGACCAACCGGGCCTGCAGCCGCCGGTGCCACTCCAGGCGCTCCCTTCGCAGTCGGCCCGAGGGTGTTCGGGGAGCCGACGCACTGCCACCAATACCACCGCCCGGGGCCGGGGTCAACTTCGCCCGCCTCGGGCGGAGGCCGGAACCGGACCGGCTTTGATTCGCTCACGCGCTTCTGGTAGCATCCCACGGCTGGCCAGGCTCTTCCCCGTCGTGCGGTGGAGGACTCACCGGATGAACCTGCAGGAGCTCATACTGAAGCTCCAGGACTACTGGGCCGAGTACGGCTGCGTTATCCTGCAGCCCTACGACGTCGAGACGGGGGCGGGGACGTTCAATCCGGCGACCTTCCTTAGGGCGCTCGGGCCCGAGCCCTGGAAGGCGGCCTACGTCGAGCCCTCCCGCCGACCTGCCGACGGCCGATACGGGGAGAACCCGTACCGGACGCAGCGCTACTACCAGTTCCAGGTGCTTATCAAGCCCGCGCCGGCCGACTCGCAGCAGGTGTACCTCGACAGCCTCCGCCATCTGGGCTTCGACCTGACCGAGCACGACGTGCGCTTCGTCGAGGATGACTGGGAGTCCCCCACCCTCGGGGCGACCGGCCTCGGCTGGGAAGTCTGGATGGACGGTGCGGAGATCACCCAGTTCACCTACTTCCAGCGCGTCGGCGGCATCGACCTGGACCCCGTCTGCCTCGAACTGACCTACGGCCTGGAGCGGATCGCCATGTTCGTGCAGAAGGTGGAGAGCATGTTCGAGCTGGAGTGGGTGGACGGCCTCACCCTCGGCGAGGTGCATCACGAGGACGAAGTGCAGTTCAGCCGCTACAACTTCGACGAGGCCGACGTGCCGACCCAGCTCCGGCTGTTCGACATCTACGAGGAGGAGTGCCGGCGCTGCCTGGAGAAGGAGCTGGTGCTGCCCGCCTACGACTACGTGCTCAAGTGCAGCCACACATTCAACCTGCTGGACGCCCGGGGGGCAATCAGCGTGGCCGAGCGCACCAGTTACGTCGGGCGAGTCAGGAACCTGGCCCGTGCCGTCGCCGAGGGCTACCTGGAGCTGCGCAAGCAACTCGGCCATCCCCTGCTGGCCCGGGAGGCGTAGCCGGTCTGCTCGGGCTTGGAGGAATCCAATGCTCCGCCATCTGGTTGCACTGACCTGCCTGCTCATCGCGGCAACCGGCCCTCCGGCATGGGCTGCCAGAGACCCGCACTTCGTGGACCTGTCCGGGGCCGCCACCACGGGCCTGGAGGACGACGGAATCCGCGACAACGGAGCCGGCGGCTGGACCGACGAGGGCATCAACGACATGTACCTCTGGCCACCGCTGCCGCTGGGCGAGAACGACTACAACGGCTTCCCGTTCCGCGTGATTGATCCGGCCGAGAACGACGGCAGGTCCGTGCTGATCCTGCGGGGGCAGAAGCGCTGCCGGGACAAGCCCATCGAAGCCGAGGCGGAAGTGCCGGGCGTCACGGGACGCTACGTCTTCCTCATGCAGAACGCGGCGGCGGATGTCGGCGGGCCGCCCAACTACCGGGTGGCCACCTACACGATCATCTACGCCGATGGGACGCGAGTGAAGATACCCATCCGTAGCGGCCTGGAGATCCAAAACTGGTGGTTGAGCAAGAACAAGAACGACCTGCGGAAGGGCCTGAGATGGCCCGTCCATTACGGCCAGAACGTCTATACCCAGAAGTGGAACGCCAGGATAGGCGTGTGGGTCACCCGCTGGGAGAACCCCCACCCGGACAAGCCCATAGTCGCATTGCGCTTCCGCTCGGAGGCCAAGGACGTTCCCATCCTCTTTGCTGTCACCATCTCCGACACCGACTACCGTCCGGCACGGGAAGAGCCCGAACTGCCCCCCATCCCGGAAAGCTACTTCGAGCGGAAGATCCTCCAGGAAAGCGAGCATCTCTACCGGGCCATGGTCGAGGAGGGCCACGTGGAGGGCATACGCCGCCTGGAGGTGATGGCCCCCGATGTGCTTGCGGTAACGGTAGATGCCGGGCTGACCCGGAGTGGCATTCGGGATTTCCGTGCGGAGTTCTACCAGAAGCCGGAGGAGTTCCTCATACGCAGCGAGACGGACCCAGCCTACCGCGAAGGCGTGCAACCGGTCCGGGTCGGCCGGTTCAGCTACGAGCGCTGGCACGGCCAGATCGGCCGCTTCCCCGGCAATACGCTCTACTGGCATACCTACTACCTTCGCCTGCCGCAGCCGCTCGAACGCGGTCACGATTACCGCGTCAGCGTGCGCGACATGGACCCGCAGTGCGGCACCACCGTCGAGTTGCACTACGACGACCGCCGGAGCGTCAGCCGCGCCGTCAAGGTCAATCAGGTGGCCTACTGCTCCCGAGCCCGGCGGCGCTACGCCTACCTCGGATGGTGGGCCGGGGACATCGGCCCGGTGGACTACTCCGGGCTGGAGACGTTCCGCGTGGTGGAGGAGACATCCGGCGAAGTGGTGCTGGAAGGGGACGTCGAGCTGCGCCGCGCCGATGATGAATTGAGCGGCGAAGACGTCTACCAGATTGACATCTCCGCGCTCGGCCCGGGCCGGTACCACATCCACGTCCCCGGCCTCGCCCGCTCCGAGAGCTTCAGCGTCGGGGGCAAGGGCATGCGCGACCTCCACTACCATACGATGCGGGCTTTTTTCCATCAGCGCTGCGGCCAGGAGCTGCGCGAGCCGTGGACGTGGGTGCGGAAGGACGCCTGCCACCTGTGGTGCTGGGAGAGCGGCTACCTGGTGGGGAACAGGTCGTACACGCCGAAGCCCGGAGAGGAGAAGCGCCGGTTCGTAGGCGGCTACCACGACGCCGCCGACTCCGACTGCTTCACCTACCATCTGAAGGCGACCGCCCAGACGCTGGCTGCCTACGAACAGGTGCCCGAGGCGTTCGCAGACGGTGATCTGAACATCCCGGAGAGCGGCAACGGCATCCCGGACGTGCTGGACGAGGCCCGCTGGGCGCTGTCCTTCTATCACGACAACCAGCGGGGAGACGGCGGCGTGCCCCTCGGCCGCGGCAACGACTGCGACGCGTTCCGTCAGCAGACCGGCGGCAAGCGGCCGCCGTTCGGGATCCTGCCGGTGCGTTTGGACTCCTGCACCGAGTACGCGGCCACGGCCGCGCAGTTCGCCCGTCTGATGCGCCCTCACGACGCCGCCCTGGCCGCCGACTACCTGCGCTCGGCCGTTGAGGCCTACCGGTGGGCCACGGGGAGGCCGGGACCTTCGGAGGGAGGCAACCTGCGCGCCTGGGC
>JASFTU010000137.1:0-6113 GCA_050050635.1 Candidatus Brocadiaceae bacterium | reverse complement strand
ACAGGGACCTGGACCTATCCGTTCGGGAGGGGATTGCGGTCGGCAGTCCCGCCCCGCCGTACCAGCCGCCGGAAGACCCGCCGGGCAGGAATCTGACGGTGGGCGTCCAGGGAGGCGTACTGCGGATAAGGGCGCGCAGAGGCGAATGGTTGCGCAACTGCGTCGTGGCCGCTATCAGCGGGGGCGCCTGAGGCTCCGGCAGGCGTTCATATCCTGTCCAGCTCCTCGCGCACGGCCTTGGCGAGGCGCGAGGTCGTGAAAGGCTTCTGCAGGAGGGGTGAGACGCCCTTCACCTGTTCGCCCTCTGGTCCCTCATCGCCCGCATAGCCGGAGATGAACAGCACCCTGGCCCGGGGCTGCCTCTCGCGCACCTCCGCGGCGAGTTCCCGGCCGCCCAGCAGTGGCATAACGACGTCGGCGATGAGCAGATCGATCGGCGAATCCTGTTCGCCGAGGAGCCTCAGGGCTTCCCGTCCGTTCGCCGCCTCCAGGACGGTGTAGCCGAAGCTTTCCAGCGAGCGGCATATCATCTGCCGAACCCGCTCTTCGTCCTCGGCGACCAGGACGGTTTCATCCCCCCCGAAGCGCTGGCCGAACAGTGTGTCGGCGGCCGTGACCTCTGCCTCCTCCCCCAGCAGCGGCAGATACACCCGGAAGGTCGTCCCTCTCCCCGGCCGGCTCTCGCAGTCTATGAAGCCCCCGAGCCGCTCCACGATGCCGTAGAGCACGGACAACCCCAGGCCGGTGCCCTGGTCCTTCTCCTTGGTCGTGAAGAACGGATCGAAGATCCGCTCTCTGACCTCCGCGGACATGCCGACGCCCGTATCGCGAACGGTGAGTTCGGCAAAGGGCCCGCTCCCTGCCGGCCCGCCGGCCTTATCCACCCCATCCAGGAGGTCAACCCGCGCGGACCCCACCGTGAGCGTCCCGCCATCGGGCATGGCGTCGCGGGCGTTGACAGCCAGGTTGACCAGGACCTGCTCGAGGTGGGCCGGGTGGAGCTCAACCTTCAGCGGCTCGTCAGCGAGGTTCAGCTCCAGCTCGATGTTTTCCTCCAGCAGCTGATGCAACATCGTGGCCACTTCCCGCACGCCGCTGTTCAGCTCGGTCACCTCCGGCTCGACCACCTGCCCGCGGCCGAAGGCAAGAAGCTGTTCGGTCAGCCGGCTTCCCTTCTTCGCCGCGTCCTTGATGCGTGCGAGGTCGCCGTAGAGGGGAGACTCCTCCGATAGCTCCCGCAGGTTCAGGTCAGCGTAGCCGATGATGGCCGTCAGGATGTTGTTGAAGTCGTGCGCGATGCCACCTGCGAGCTGACCGACGGCCTCCATTCGTGCGGCACGGCGCAGCCTCTCCTCCATGCGCCGCTGCTCGGTGACGTCTGCGCCCGTGCCCACGACATAGCGCACCTTGCCTTCTCCGTCGGTCACCCGCCGAGCCCCCCACGATATGAGGCGGCGCTCGCCATCCGCCGTAACCCACTCGCTCTGCTGTCGGAACACGCTACCCTCGTCGCGGACGGATCGGAAGAGGCGCTTCGACTCCTCGCGCCGCTCATCGGGGACAAGGAAGCTCCAGGGCTTGCGACCGCGCACTTCCTCCTCGCCGTAGCCGGTCAGCCTCTCGCAGGCCGCGTTGAAGCGCACTATCTGCCCTTCCCTGTCCACCACCATGATCAGTGCCGCCACCGTGTCAACGACGACGTCCAGGAACCGGCACTCCTCCGCCAGCCTGCTGGCCTCGCCTCCGCACTCGGCCGCCTCGCGCACGCTGCCCACGAGCAGACCGGAGCCTTCTCCCTCCACGCGAAGGAGAGCGCGCCGGTCCTGGACCCACAGGTAGTGACCGTCAACATGCCGCAGGCGGTACTCCGCCGCCTCATCCGGGTCGCCGTTCACGAGGGCGCTCCTGACTTCCGGCCGGTCCTCCGGATGAACTGCTTCGAGCAGACGCTCAATGCCGCCCGAGGCGAAGGCATCCGGATCCAGACCCAGCATGTCCCTCAGCGAAGGGCTGACGTAGACGCACTCCCCCGTGTCGCGGCGGTATGCGTACACCAGATCCCGCAGGTTTCCCAGCACCGTTCGATCAGTTTCTGCGCCACCCTCCGAGCGGGGGCGGCCATCCGTTTCACCTTGCACGGTCTCACCTCCGCGATAGATGGTGAGTCCCCGTCCTGGCCACCGAACCCAAGCGCGGGACTTCGGCCGGTGGCCCGAGACGCAACCGGATGCCGCTTCCCCCTCGGCCGTCATCCTACACAGCCGGGGCAGGCCAGGGCAAGCCCTCCGTGCCTCATCGCGGTTGCCGGCGAGGGGCCGCCCCCCGTGGGCCGTCCGGGAGCAGCCGTTGGAGCCGGTTGACGAGCCCGTCTCCGTGGCGTAGAGTCGGCATCTGGCAAGCACAGCATGCGACTTCATGGCTCCAGAAAGGCACAAACGCATGGCTCGGACAGTCCAGCACGTCGCGCTCAGCTGCCGATCCAGGGTCGACCAGGAGCGATTCTACTCGCGTCACTTCGGTTTCGAACGTGCACGGGTGTTCAAGGCCGGGCAGCCGGACGAGTTCGTTATGCTCAAACTCGGAGACGTCCGGATGGAGCTTTTCCAGGCCGAGGACACCTCGCCCGACGACCACGGCGGCCCGCAGAAAGTGGGCTTCAAGCACATGTGCTTCGGGGTCGAGGACGTGGCGGCGAAGGCCGCCGAACTCGAGGCGGACGGGCTCGAGCCAGGCCCCGTGATCGACTGCAGCGACCAGGTGCCCGGCCTCAAAGTGTGCTTCCTACGTGACCCCGAGCAGAACGTCATCGAACTGATGGAAGGATGGAGAGACGATCCCGGACCTCCGGACCTGGAGTGAGCGCAGGATCCGCGCTGACATCAGCACCGACGGCTGACCCCTCCGGGACCGAGACGGTGCTGCACGGGAGGACAGGCAAGAGCGCGAGTACCACGAACATCGAGGGCCCCCTGGGCCACTAACGGAACGGGACGTGCCGGGAGGAGACCCTCATGATGAGACCAAGGCGTCTGGTATTCCTGGCCTGTGCGGCCTTTCTGTTCACGCCCGCGCTGGCCGCCCCTGCCGGCCCGGAAGTGAACCCGTGCGAGACAGCGACGGTCCATTGCCGGCCGGAGGGCGCCTACCTGGACGTCCACTACGGTCTCAGGCTGCGCAACCCGAGTGACGTTCCCGCTTCGGTGATCCTTCTTCGCCGGTTCGATTTCCTCGGAACGGTCCGGAACGCCGCGCCGCCCCTGGTTGTCACCACGGAGGAGGGCGAACTGCGTGCCGTCGTGCCGGCCGGCTGGGACGGCCGGATCAGCGTGAGGGTCCGGCAAAGGGTTCGCGAGATGGGCCGGGCCGGTCGGGAGGCCGTGGTCCCGCTCCCACCGGCCCTCAGCCGCACGGTGGACTTCGGTCTGCCGGGCCGCGCAAGCCGGCTCGAAGTAAGCCCCGACGCCATTGTGCGGCGCGCGGCTGAGCGGGGCGAGAGATCGCACTTCCGCATCATCCCCCTGCGTGGCGAGTTCCTTACCGTCCGCTGGAAGCCGCATGCACCGGCCCGGCCCGCGGCCTACGCCCTGGAGGAAGATCACCGCCTGACCATCGCGGCTCCGGGGTTCTCTGACCGCGCGTCCGTGCGTTTCGTTCTCGGCGACCCCGCCCCGGAGGTCCTGAGGCTCGGCCTGCCCAGGGATGCTTCACTCGTGGACGTCCGGCTGAGCGGAGCCGGAACGTGGCGAGTCCGTGGCGGCCTCCTCGAGCTGTTTCCCCCGTCCTCTGGCGCGGATCAGGTCCGCGCCGAGTGTCTCTTCGAGGGGGCGACCGTTCCCATACCGGCAGAGGGATGGGACGTGCCCGTGCCGCTCTTCGGGAGCACCGGAGCTCAGAAGCGCCGGGGGAGCGTGCTCGCTCGCGCCCGGGAACATGAGCTCACGTTCACGGCGCTGAAGGAAGCGCAGCAGACGGCCGCACGACAGGGCTGGCAACTGGCATGCGAGTTCCAGGGCCGCTCACCGGGCATCGCCGTGCGCGGCACGCCGGTGGAGGCACGCCGCCGCGCACTGGTCCTCAGCCGCTACGAAGTATCCGCTTTCAGGGCGCTCGGACGACACCTCGTCTCGGTCGAGGGCACCGGCCCCCCGCCCGGGGACCTTCGCGTTCTGCTTCCGGCCGGGCACGTCGCGCGACGCGTGGAGGGCGCACAACTGCGCGCCTGGTCCCAGGACGGACGCACCGTGCATCTGCAACTGGGGGAGGCCGGCCGACGGCGGGTCGAGGTGGAGCTGACCACCGAGTCCCTGCTCGAGGGCAGACGGGCGTTCGAGCTGCCTCCGCCGGTGGTGGCGGATGTGAGGTCCGCGGAGCATTTCGCCGGCGTCGCGGCCGGCCGGGACGTCACGCTGAAGACCACGGGACGTGAGGAAGCCTGGCGCGTCGCGCCCGAGACGCTCCCGGACTGGCTCCGCAGCGCCTCCCCTGCCATCGCCTACCACAGCAGGGAGTCGGCGCCCCCCATGGAGCTGGAGATACTCCCCCTGCAGCCGGTCATCCTCGGCACCGTCCAGGACCACGCCACCATCAGCCGCGAAGGGCTGGAAAGGGAGACGCTCTTCCTGCTGAACGTCGAGAAGCGGCCGATAGAAGAACTGACGGCCGCGTTGCCCGCGGAACTGGCAGTGGAGAGCGTCGAAGGGCCGTTGGTCGAGGGTTGGGAGGTATCCCGGGACCGGCCGGAGTTGACGGTGCAGTTCGCCGGGCAGGTGAGAGGAAGCACGCACTTCCGGGTGATGTCCAGGCGCCGGTCCGACGCGGAGCGGCTGACCCTGGAGGGCATCACGTTGAAGGAGGCCCCCAACCTGAAGGGCTGGCTCGGCATCAGCGTGGACTTCTCCGCCGCGGTGCGTCCCGTGGAAGACGGACATATGGACCTCTCCTCCGCGCGGACGGATCGGGCTCCCGGCTTCCTCAGGGCATTCGACATCCGGCTGCTGTACGAATTCTTCGACAGCACCTGGGAGCTAGACCTCCTCAGGGAGGCTGTTGAGCCGGTCTACTCGACGGAGACGCTGAACGTGCTGGCCTTCCGTGCCTTCGAGGCCACGGGATCCGCGTTCATACGGGTCAGCGTGCAGGAAGGTGGCGTGGGCGAGCTGGAGGTCGCCCTGCCCCGGAGTGCCTCCTCACCGCAGATCATTGCACCCGACGTGGTGCTCACGCGCTGGGAGGACGGCGCGGGGCACGTCCGCTTCAGCGGCGCCAGGACCGGCAGCTTCACGTGCCGGGTCGACTATCACATCGTCACGGGAACGGAACGATCCTGGGTGGACCTCGAGCCGGTTCGCCTCGTGGGCGCCACGGAGGAGAAAGGCATACTCCTGCTGACGCAGGCCCGCCCGGACGTGGAGGTGGAGCCGGGGGCGCGTCCCCGGGAGTTGCTCCCGACTGAGCCGGAAACGCACTACCCGACCTGGGGATACCGGCGGGAGCAGCCGGCGCTCGCAGCGTTCGCCTACCGGGGAAGCGACTGGAAGCTGCCTGTCGGAGTCGAACCGCAGCCCCTCAGCGAGACGATGCTCCGGGCGAGTGTCCCCCTGGCCCGGCTCGACACGCTGGTGCAGCGGAGCGACGAGACCGTGCAGCACCTGCGCCTCTTCGTCAGCAACACCAACAGGCAGTTCCTCACCGTGGACATGGACGAGCTCGGACCAGGGGCGCGCCTGATCGGCACCTACGCCTACGGCGAGCCGATCAAGCCCTTCCGCGAGGGGCCGACCAGGCTGCATCTGCCGCTTTTCACCAGTGAGAAGGCGGCACGGGTGGGCATGTCCGTGCTGGACATCACCTATGCCGTGCCGCAGGCGGGGCGGGGCCTGCTGAACAGGCGCACCATTGCGCTTCCCCGCCTCGGCATGAACGTGGGGCGGCTGGAGTGGACTCTTCGCCTGCCGGAGGGCTGCCGCCTCGCCACCGTGTCCGGCAACATGGACAGGCCCGCGGTCCGGCCCGCGCGGATCCCGAGCCTGGCCGAACGTCTCCTCCGGCCCCCCTTGCGCGTGCTCCGTGACCACTGGCGGATCCTCGTGGTTACGGCAATCTGCGCGGTCGTC
>JASFTU010000136.1:0-6129 GCA_050050635.1 Candidatus Brocadiaceae bacterium | reverse complement strand
GCCGTCTCTGCAGCCGAAGAGAGCCAGTCCCTCGTGCACCGTCGGCGGCGAGTCCACCCGGCCACCGGCCGTGAAGCGCCAGAGCCGTTTCCCCGTCCGCGAATCGAGGGCGTAGACCGTGTGCGCGTCGATGGCGGAGACGAGGAGCCTGCCGTCGGCGGCGACGGGCTGGCTGATTCTGCCGCCCACTTTCACCTGCCAGATCGGTTTCACGTCCACGGGTATGGCCGACTGTGTCGAGCCGCCGCGTGCGGGGTCGTGCCGGAACGTGGGCCAGTCGGCCGGATCGTGCGCTCCGGATTCTCGGTCCTGGATGTGTTCGTACGCGGGCCCCCGCTCAAGACGAGCTCGGGCCGGGCTCGGCGACGTTGACCTCCGCTCGGGCGCAAGCGCCAGGAAGCCGTTGAGCTTCGCCGAGGCGTAGCACTCGCAGTTGTCCGGCGTCGCGTAGAGCAGGCCATTGCAGGGCAACATGCCGTACTGGCAGGTCCCCCGGACCCAGTGATGGGAGAGGTCGTCCTCCGTGCCGAACTCCAGGAACTCCGTGCCGGCTCTGCCGGTGATCATGTACCGATCTGTCGCCTTGTCGCGGTAGCAGCGATGGTGGCTCATGCCCGCGGCGTAGGGCCGTCCGATGCCCTGCTCGGGCTCGCCCGTGAAAGGATCGAGGCCGCCGGAGACGTCGCGCCAGACCAGTCCCTGCGCCAGCAGGATGTTGGGCCCGGACACGGGGTGCCCTATCTTGGAGCCCGTGGACCACATGACCGCGCCGTCCTGCAGAGCGAGGGCAATGAGCTTCTCTCCGTCCGCCGAGTAGATGGCCCGCTCGCCGATCACCACCGTGGGCGGGGTGCCCGGCCTCGCGATCGTGGTCGTACGCGGCGCGCGCCAGGCCTCGCGTCCCGTGGCCCGCTCCAGACACACAAGCGAGTCCTCGCCCAGGTAGACGACGCGCTCTCCCCGCACGCCGAGGGACATGGCCCTGTAGCCCCTCGTGGCCGCGCCCGACTTCTCCCACAGCCTCCTGCCGCTCTCGGCCTCCAGGGCGATGATCGAGCACACCGGATCATCCACCACCGCCGGGTCGTTCTCCGTGTCGTGTCCGTACCGTTTGGACCGCTCGAAGTAGTAGTCGAGCCCCGTGGGCGTGGTGGGGTCTCCCACCACGAGGAACAGCACGCCGTCGTGGAGCACGATCTCCTGTGTGCTGTCGGTCCCCGCGTACGTCCGGACGGTCTTGCCCGTTGCCGCGTCCAGCGCCGTCACCGGCGCCTCGAGGCCGAGCGTTACGTAGACCCGATCGCCGACGGCCACGAGCCGCCGCGGCTGCTGCACCGGGCCGGTGCGATGGGGCCTGGTGATGGGCTCCCAGTTGGGGATGGGGCGCTTCCAGAGCAGCAGCCCATTGAAGGCGTCCCGCGCCTTGACGACCCACTCGCCGGGGAAGTACGGCAGCTCGATGGGGCCCTCGTCCTCGATGCTGAATATCCGCCCGTACGCGGATACCACGGCGCGGAAGTTGGCGAGGGTATCGTGGTGCCGGTCCCAGACGGGATGCGCGATCCACTGCAGGTGCCGGGGCGGCCCGACGACGCTATCATGCGCAACGGCGTTGTTGTCCGAGTCGTGCAGGTAGTGGGTCCACTCGTCGATCTCCTCCGGCCACGGCTTGACCGTCGTGACCCACCTGGCGTCCTCTCTGACGAAGGCCACGCCCCTCGGACACAGCACGCGCATGACCTCAGCCATCTCGACCGCGCCGAGGTCCTCGGCCACGAGCAGATTGACCAGGTTGTCCGTGTACGGCAGCGTCCGCCCGTTCAGCCGGGCAACTGAGACCACGCCCTCCAGGCCGCGCGACCGGATGTGCCGACGGGCTCTTTCGACGTTGCCTCCATCCTCGTCCAGGCCATGGACCAGGTAGCGGTCATTGGCGCGCAGAGCGGCCGTCAGCTTGCCCCGGCCGCAGCCAAGATGGACGATGAGGCCGCCCGGGACCCCGGTCGCCGCCAGGATCCTCCGGGCAGACTGCCCCACCGCTGCCTGGGCGGACAGGAGCAAGACAAGCCCTGCGATGGTCAGAGCGGCCCTGAGGCAAGTTCGTTGGCTCATGGTGCACCTGTCCTCAGTGCGGACGTGCCGCTGGTGGTAGATGCCCTTCTTGCCGTGCAGCCGATCCAGGTCCAGTCGTTCCATCGGCGCTAGCCCACGTACGGGTAGTCCTGCGCCACGAGGCCGTCTTCCTTCATGGCCGCCCAGAACTCGCCCGGTATCTCAGCCTGCACGGCGGCGACGTTCTGCCGCACGCGGGCCGGCTTGCTCGTGTTGAGCGCGATGCTCACGACGCCGGGGGCGGACATGCCGAACTGCACGCACGCCTCGGCCGGCACGACGTCGAACCGCTCGCACACCGCGAAGAACCGATCGCGCCACGCGAACAGCTCCCTGTCCGCCGCGTCGTCCGGGCTCACCTCGCGATAGTCGAAGAACTTGCCCCCGGTGAGGAAGCCCGCGTGGAACACCGCGGAGTTGATGATGGCGATCCCCTTCGCCTTCAGCTCGCTCATGAACGCCAGCAGCTCCGGCGGATGGTGCATGATGGTCAGGCTGCACGCGAACATCACCCAGTCCAGCTCCACGGCGTCGGCCAGATCGCGGATCACGCGCCAGTCCTTCGAGCCGACGCCGACGGCCTGCACTCGCCCCTCCGCCTTCAGCGCACCGAGGGCCCGGTACGCGCCCACCACGTCCCGGAATCGCGCCTCGCGCTCGTCGTCCGAGGCGGCCTGGGCAAGGTACTCGTCCGGGTCGTGCACTGACACGATCTGCGGCGTGTAGTCCCAACCCAGGAGCTCGCAGCCCTGCTCGTGGCACTCCAGGATGCCCTCAAAGCTGATCTTCTGCTCGGCGTCGTACTCCAGGTCGGCCCACGCGCCGGGCTCGAACGTCGGCTCCGGCGTCCGCAGCGGCACCCGCAGCCACCCGAGCTTGTTGCTGATCAGCGGCTGCTCCGGCGTGACGCCCAGCTCGCGCAGCCCTTTGCCGATGACCTCCAGCGCCAGCCCGGCACCGTACTTCCCCGCCGAATCAAGCGCCACCGGCGCCTCCACCCACCTGAACCACTCCCGCATGATCCCCAGCTTCGTGTCCCACGGCAGAGCCTGGTATAGATTCCCCAGGCAACTGGTGCCGAAGATGATGGGCGGCACTTCCAGCTCCGTCTCGCCGAATGCCGCTCGCGCCTGTAGAGGTTGCACGATACATTGATCTCCTTGAAGCCGCGATCGCGGGTCATCTGATCACGACGATCTGGTTCATCTCCAGCCTCGGCACCGTGAAGCTCACGCGCCCGTCCCCGCACGAGAAGTCGACCCCCTTGCGCTCGGGAGCGAGGTAGACCGCCGTGGGAGCGCGCTCCACGCGGAGCGAGACCTTCACATTGCGGAGCGGCACGATGTCCTCGATAACTTCCGTGGCGCCGCGCTTGATGGGGTTGGCGTACATGAGGTGAAGCACCACCCGGTCGCCATGCTGGGGCTGCCGCATGACGCCCACGCGCCCGCACGACGGCAGCGACACCGTCAGCAGCGGATCGTCGTACAGCAGATCGATGCAGTTCTTCACCAGGTCACGGTGCAGCTGCATGCCCTGGTCATCGTAGACGCGGAAGATCGGCTGGGCGATGTGGATGATGTTCCACTTGCGAATGACGGCGGGCCACTCGGCCGCCCTGTCGTGCGGCGTGTTCCGGTGCGAGCAGAAGTGCACGTACGTGCGGTTGAATTGCGGCTGCCAGGCCTCGGCGAGGACCTGGGCATCGCTGACCTTTGTGGCGACGCCGGACTCGTACACCAGGAACGGTGTGCGCACCATGTTGGCCGCGATGTGGTCGCTAACGACGATGTACTCCACGTCCCACGGAGACGGGCCGGTGTATTCGGCCCCGACGTCGAACACGAACCCGGCGCGCCCCGGGTCCAGCCCGCTCTCGCCGGAGAGGATCATCTTCCCGCCGCCCGCCAAGTAGTCGTCGAGCCGCGCCTTGAGGGCGTCGTCCACCAGCACACTGTCGGGCAGGATCATGAGCTGGTACGGCGAGAAGTCCATCTCCTCGTCCAGCACCACGAAGGGAATCTGGTTCTCCATGAGCATTACGCCGGCCCCGACCTCGCTCCGCTCGAACCATCGCTCCTTGTGGACCGCCGACGGCGCCAGCACGGCCACGTCGGCCACGGGCGTTGCACCCGCCAGCCACTCCTCCCGCTCCTCGACGCGCTTGTACGCCTCCCCGATGATCCGGTACGTCTCCTCGTCCATCCTGCCGTCCGGATGCAACTGATCCCCGCACATGCAGCGACAGCCCAGCGACACGATTTGCCCGACCTCGTACTGCAGCGCCACGGGATTCTTGAATCCGCCGAATTCCCCCCACATGCGGTGGAACTTGCCCGTCTGGCCGATGACGCTGCAGTCCGGCAGCAGCGTGAAGTAGCGGGCGTTGATGGGGAAGTGGTTGTAGCCCCAGGCGCCCGTGGGCAGCGATTCGATCTCGTAGTGGCTCCAATACGGGTACAGATCCCGCCGGCCCTTCTTGTCGCTGCTGTTGTGGTAGATGGTCGCGTCCGGGTTGTGCCCCCAGATGAGCTCGGTCGTCTTCGTCAGGTAGTCCTTGTACACGTCCTGCGCGTGCGCCATGCGGTCGGCGGCGCTGCCGGGGTCCAGCCCCTTCTCCCTCATGCTCGCCACGCACCAGTCGCAGACGCACTCGTACTCGCCGGTGATGTCGAGGAAGAACCCGGACGGGTTGTACATCTCCAGCACCTCCCGCGTGACCGCGAGCACGCTCTGCTCGAGGTACGGCGTATTGCAGCAGAGCCGATACCAGCCGCCTGGCCGCGGGCTGTGGGGATGCCTGATGGGCGGCCCTTCTATGGTGCCGTCCGGCCGCCGCACGCACCACTCCGGGTGCTCGCGCGAGGCCTTGTCGTTCCACTGCACCGTGATGTACACGGGCATGTTGATGTCGGCTTCCTTCGCCGCCGCGAGCATCCGGCCGAGCAGGTCGGTCTGTAGATTCGGGTGCCGCATGTCCGTCTGCGTGGGGTAGTAGCACCAGCCGTGATGGCACTGCGCGAACACGGTACAGGAGTCCACGTGCCCTTTCTTCAGAGCGCCGATGAACTGTGCCTCATCGAACTCCCCGCCGACGTTCGGGCAGTGCTCGGAGGTGTGGAAATCCAGATGCACCTGGCGCCAGCGCAGCTTCGCGTTCTTCATAGGGCAGTATTCCTTTCGTCATGGCCTGCCTGGCTGCCGCCTAACACTACCCACCCGGCGGGTCGACCCCTCGTCGTCTCGCCCCAGCGCCTTCATCACGGATCCAGCCAGAGCGCGGCCCATAGTCGTGTTGCGGAGAAGACGCTGTTCGTCGCGGGCTTCGCGGCTCGCATCGAAGCGAGGGATCCGTGGGCAACCTTCGAAGGGCGCGCCGGCGCCGGGCTCTGCTTCGCTCCGGCGTAGCGACAGGCGACTACTGCTTCCTGTTCAGCGTGCGCTGGAAGAACGCCTCTCGCGCCGGGCCCGTCTCCTCGATGTTCTTGCCGAACACGCCGTGCCCGGAGCCGTTCTCGTAGCGCTTGTACGTGATGTCCTTGGCTCCCGCCTCCTGCAGCGCCTTGACCAGCGCGTCGCCCTGGGCCACAAACACGGTCTTGTCGGCCGTGTCGTGGAACAGCAGCATCGGCGGCGCATCGGCCGACACGTACGTGATGGGCGAGACCTTCTTCCTCAACTCCTCCGGGACCCGGCGCCGCGGCTGCGCCGCGTCTGCCTCTGCGGTCCGGGCTCTCTGGAACCTGTTGTTCATCGGTATCAGGAAGCTCGCCGGCGTGGCGCTGCACACCGCCGCCTGCACCGTGCTCGAGTGCTCCTGCCACGGCCCGTCGCCCTCGAGCCCGGCGTCCGGCGGACACAGCGCCAACATCGCCGCCAGATGCGCGCCAGCCGAATTGCCGTACGCCCCGACCCGCTCCGGATCGACGCCATACTCCTCGGCGTGCGCCCGCAGCCACCGCACGGCGCACTTCACGTCCTCGATGCACGCCGGGAAGGTCGCCTCCCCCAGCAGCC
>JASFTU010000135.1:0-6139 GCA_050050635.1 Candidatus Brocadiaceae bacterium | reverse complement strand
CAGTCTGCCCGACGAGTGCCTGCAGGGCGCGCTGCAACCTCGCACACCTGTTGTAGGTGCAGACCACGACGCTGATGCGGGGAGCCGCCACACCGAACTGCTCCCTTCGGCTCGGCCCACGCATCCCGCCCCGCTCAAGCGGAGATCCACGTGCCATCTTCTGACTCAACCAACCCTCCCCTGACCGACGGGCGGCGCCGCTCCCTCGGAACTCCGAGGGACCCTCGAGGCCCGACCAGCCCGTCAGGAACACACTACACTGCCGCCTGCCTCAAGCGCAACCGCCGCAACCGGCACGGGGCTCTCCGGCCAGTCGTGCGCGGGTTATATGTCGAGGTGACGGCTTGACTTGCGTGCAGGAGCCCGCGACAGTAACCTCGTCGGTGTCCCAGGAGCCCATGGAGGGAGAGTCCCAATCGCACGCGAGCGCGTCACTTTCCTCAACACGAACCAGGTGAAGCCACCGGTGGCTCCGGTGGCGCTGGACTACCTCGCCGGCGCCGTCCGGGGGGCGGGCTACGAGCCGGAGATCCTCGACCTGGCCTTCGCATCCGACGTTTCGGCGGAGGTCGCACGCCGGCTCAGCCGGGCTGAAACGCGGCTCGTGGCCGTTACGTTCCGCAACTCGGACGATTGCTTCTGGCCCAGCGCCACATCGTTCGTCCCCCAACTTGTCGGGATGCTGCGGGATGTCCGCTCCGCAACCGACGCGCCCGTGGTTCTCGGCGGCTCGGGCTTCTCGCTCTTCCCGGAAGCCATACTTCACTTATGTGACGCGGAGTTCGGCGTGCAGGGCGACGGAGAGGCGGCCCTGCCGTCGCTGCTGAAGGCGCTGGACGGCGGGGGAGATCTCGCACGCGTTCCGGGGTTGGTTCATCGAAGGACCTCAGCGGACGGGGCTGCGTGGGTCCGCAATCCGCGCCCCCCGGCCGCCCGCCTGAGCCTCGACCCGGGCAGGGACTTCGTGGACAACGCGCGCTACTTCCGGGAGGGCGGACAGATCGGCGTGGAGACGAAGCGCGGATGCGACCGCGCGTGCACGTACTGCGCCGATCCCCTGATCAAGGGGCCCACGGTGCGCACCAGGAAACCCGGCGAGGTCGCCGACGAAGTGGAGGCCCTCCTGGCGCAGGGGGTTGACGTGCTCCACCTGTGCGACAGCGAGTTCAACATCCCGCTCGACCACGCCTTCGCCGTCTGCGACGAACTGGCCGGACGCGGAGCGGGCGAGCGAGTGAAGTGGTACACGTACGCCAGCGTGGTGCCCTTCCCCGGGGGGCTGGCCCGGGCGATGCGCCGGGCCGGATGCGTCGGCGTCAACTTCGGCGCCGACAGCGCCAGCGAACGGATGCTGGCAACCTACGGCAGGAGGCACCGGAGGGCCGACATCGAGGGGGCCGCGGCCGCCTGCCGCGCCAGCGGGCTGCGGGTGATGATCGACCTGCTGCTGGGCGGGCCGGGCGAGACTCCGGCAACCGTCCGCGAGACCATAGATGCCATCAAGAGCATCGGTCCCGATTGCGCGGGGGCCGCCCTCGGCGTGCGCATCTATCCCGGAACGCGGATAGCCGACCAGGTGATGCGGGGGGGCCCGCTGGTGGACAACCCCAACCTCCGCCGCAGGGAAGGAGACAGGCCCGCTCAAGCCATGGGCCGGGAGCGAGAGCGCCGCTTCCTCCAACCGGTCTTCTACATCAGCCAGGCCCTGGGCGAGGAGCCGGCGCAGCTCGTCCGGGACGTCATCGGGGGCGACCAACGCTTCTTCGAGCCGGTCTCCGAGCAGAGCGCCGAGAACTACAACTACAACGACAACCAGCCGCTCATCGAAGCCATACGCGGCGGCGCCCGCGGCGCGTACTGGGACATACTGCGGCAACTCAGGGGCTGAGGAGCGCGCCGCCTAAGCCAGCGGGTAGAAGCTCACCACCTGGTTCAGCCAGTGGATGGTCATTCCCGCCACGGGGGCGAGCAATGCACAGGCCGTAACCCGCAACACGGCGAACTGCCAGCCGACGAACGCCACTTCGTAGGGCACGCGCGTCAGGCCGACCAGCGAAGCCGACAGCACCAGCGTGGCCGCCGGGCCGATCCCCGCACCCCGGGCCAGCAGGGCGGCCGCCAGGGGCAGCGTAACGTACGGGGCGCCGGGCAGCACGGCCCCTACCGCCCAGGCGATCAGGATCCCCCGATAGACTCTCTCCCCACCCAGGTAGCGGCCGACAACCTCCGGCGGAACGAGGACCTGCAGCAGACCGGCCACCACGAGGGCAAGCAGGAGCAGCGGCCATATCCTGCCCAGTGTAGCAAGCGCGGCCCCCAGCCCTTCCCCGGCCCGGGCCGACCCACCGGTGTGCAGTGCGAGGATAAGCAGACCCCCAGCCATGACGGTCATGATGATGATGTTGGCCTTCATGTACTACCTCCCTGTGCGCCTGTTCGCGGTCGGCCGACCTGCCGGAGGGCCGACCCCGCCGGTCCGCCGTCATTATACTGAGTGTCGCGAGGCACACGAAGCGTGGCGGGCGCAGAAGGTGACGTCCAATACCCGCGCCTCACGGGGCAAAAGCGCGGGCCGCCTTGCATTCGCCCCCCTGCTGCCTTAAGCCCAATCCGACCCGAGGCTGCCTGAGCGCAAGGAGAGTGTCGTGCAGCAGTACCCTATCACGGTGGACGGAGAACTGCCGGACGAGGAACAGATCGAGCGCTGGCTGGCGGGATCCGGATTCTGCCCCATGCCCGTCGCGGCAGACCGGGACGCCTGGGCAGATGTGGCGCAACGACCTCACGTTCGGGACGCGCTGCCCGCGTTGCGGGAACGCGCCGAGCGGATAGCGGAGCAGGGCCCGGGAATGGTGAAGGCCACCGATTACCTGGACTTCTTCCGGACGGGACGGCGGGACGCCCATCGCAGTTCGGCCTCTGCGCGTGCGGGCCGGCTATCGCTGTTGACGGCGGTGGAGTGCCTCGACCACGAGGGACGGTTCCTGGACCCCCTCCTGGACCTCTCCTGGGCGATGGCGGAGGAGACGTCCTGGGTTATGCCCCCTCATCTGCGGCACGACGACGAGGATGTGCTCCCCGACGTGGGGCAACCGGGCGTGGACCTGCGCGTCTCCATGGTGGCGCGTGCCCTCGGTGAGATGCTCTATCTGCTGGGTGAGGAGATGGACGCCGTCAGCCCGGCGTGGCGGAAGCGAATCCGTTACGAACTGGAGCGCCAGGCCGTTCGACCGTACCTGGAGAGGGGCTTCTTCTGGGAAGAGGCGACCCACAACTGGAACGCCGTGTGCACGGACGGGATGGTCGCATGCGCGCTTCTCGGTGGGTTCGACCGGCACACCACGGCGCGCGTGCTGGCCCGGGCCGTGCGTTCGGCCCTCCGCTTCCTCAGCGGCTTCAGTGCCGATGGGGGATGCTCCGAAGGTCCGGGTTACTGGCTCTACGGGGTCGGCCACTACGCGTCCATGGCTTACTACATGCGCTGCGCCACGGGCGGTGTGCTGGACCTGCTGGCCGACCCCATCGTGCCCAGGATCATGGCCTACCCCCCGAAGACCGTGCTGTCGGGGCCGGTCGTGGCGAACTTCGCCGACTGCGCCCGCACGGTCCGTTTCTCCAGCGGGCCCGTGGCGTGGGCCGCTTCACAGGTGGACGTCCCGCAGACGGTAGCCCTGGCATCGCGTGGCCCCATCGCCGACATGAGGGTCACCACGGTGCTGGACCTCCACCTGATGCCCGAGCCGACCCCGTTCCAACCGCCGCAGGAGGCATTCCTTCCGGCCCTGATGCTCCTGGTGGCAAGAAGCGAGGACGACGGTGCGCTCGTCCTCGCCGTCAAGGGAGGCCACAACGGGGAACACCATAATCACAACGACGTGGGAACATTCATCGTCCACCGGCTCGGCGAGTCGCTGATCTGCGAGCTGGGGAGCGCCGAGTACCGGAAGGAGAACTTCAGTCCGCACCGATACGAGTTCCTGCCCAACCGCTCCCTCGGCCACAACGTCCCGCTGATCAACGGGTGCGAACAGGCCCGCGGGAAGGAGTTCGGTGCCACGGAATTCCGCCGGCAGGAGTCCAGAGGGGCCGTCGGCGTCGCCATGGAACTGGCCGGTGCCTACCCGGCCGAGGCGCAGCTGGACTCGCTGGAACGCACGGTGGTGCTGGAGCGCGAAGGGTTGGGGCGCGTGGAGCTGACGGACGAGGTGGCGTTCAGTCGCACGGAGCACGCCTACGAGCTCCCGCTCTACAGCGAAGGGCACTTCGAGGCCGCCGGAGGTGCGGCGGCCGTGGCGCGAGGCAGCGGGACAGCGCTCCGCGTGGAATGGGACAACGACGTTCTGGTTGGCGAGATACAGGAGGTGCCGCACGGAGACAGGGCGCTGGCACATCGCATGGGCGAGACGGTGTCCTGTTGCCGCCTGCGGCTGCGGGGCGATCCGGACTCCGTAACCGTACGGCTGCGCTTCGTGCCGGTCCGCTGCTGAGTCCGGCGGCCCCCCGGTTGCCGTCAGTCCGGTCCGAGCAGAACGTACCTCAGCGCGGCGCCCTCGCCTGCGGGAGGTGGATCAGTCGGCAGCTGGAGCACGCCCCTGCCCCCCTCGCGCGTGACGAAGACGTACGTCGCCGGTGACCGGCCACTGATCTGCATTCGCACGGGGAACACCCGGCGACCCTCGGCCGGCAGCGCGTCCGTGGAGAGGGAGTGAGGCTCGAGAGTCTCCAGATCCACGGACGGAGAACCGGCAACCGTCATATCCGCTCCGATCAGGCACTCCGGGGCGATGGCCCGGGAGTAGAGAGCGTCGGCACCGGCCTCCCGCATCCAGTCCTGCATCTCCTCCAGCCCTGCGACGTCAGCGGGCAGGGACAGGGTCTGCCCCGTGTCCAGGTCTACGAACATGTCCTTCCCGCGCAGGTTCCCACCCACGACCACTGTGTGCACGCCCCCCTTCGGCCCCGGGCGGGCGGCCTCGCGCGAGGAGGAAGGGGCGGGAGCAGCGGCAGGCGGCGACGGCCGGGGGGCAGGAGCTGCCGGTTCCTGGGCAATGAAGCCTCGCCGACGTGCCGGCTCCGCCGCCTTCGAACCACGCAGCAGGAGGCCCGCACAGATGGCGCCGATCAGCGCCAACCCGACCACGATGACCACGCCGGACGGTATGGCAGCGCCGGCGGCCACGCTCCCTCCCTGGACTCCCGCCACGGCCATCTTGCCGAGTGCGGCCGACAGCGACGCCGGGGCCGCCTGCGGCGCGTTTGCCAGGAGGAGCGGCCCGAGCACGCCCGCCGATATGCGGACACCGCGCTTGCTGAGCCGCTTCCGCACCCGGCCGACAGCCCGTTTGAGCCGTTGCGACACGGCTGACTGTGATATCCCCAATTCCTCGGCCACATCCTCCTGCTTCCGGCCCTCCAGGTAGTACAGGACAAGCGGCGCGCGCAGACGCTCCGGCAGTGCGGCCACCGCCTCGTCCACGTCGGCCTTCACGTCCTCCCAGGAGGGCTCCCCTTCTTCCGCAAGCTGTCGTTCGGCGGCCTCCCTCTCCCGCCGCCTCCGTGCACGTCCGGCCCGGAGCCTGTCGATGCAGACGGTCACGGCGACGCGGTGCATCCATCCCGCGATGGGCGCCCGTAGCCCGCCCGCGTGCCGCGCCAGCCGCAGGAAGCACACCTGAGCGGCATCCTCCGCGTCGGCCCTGCTGCCCAGCATCCGGGCGCAGACGGCGAAGACCATGTGCTGGTACCGGTCCACCAGGGCGCGGAACGCGTCCGGGTCACTCTCTGCGGCGTACCTGTCGAGCAGCACCGCCTCTTTTTCCATGGATCCTGTCCTGCGAACCGGTTGCTGTTCCCGTACTATGATACGGGGCAGAGGGCAGGAGTATCAGCGGAGAATCGAGGAACGCGCCCGGACGGAGAGGGACGGTCAGCGGAGCAGCCTTGCCGATCGGCGATAGCTGCGAAGGAGCTTCCCGCCCTGCTGGATCTTGCGCAACCTCCCGCGGACGGCCTGCAGCACGTCCCGGACGTCCTCCGCGAGCCGTTCGTAATCCGCCCCCGCCTGCTCCACCGTGCTGCGGCACTCCGCCAGTTCGGCGAGCAGCTCGTCACGAAGGGACGACGGCAGATCATCGATGCG
>JASFTU010000134.1:0-6165 GCA_050050635.1 Candidatus Brocadiaceae bacterium | reverse complement strand
ATGGCGGCGGGCATGACGCGGGCGGTTATGCTGGAGTGCCTGGCGCTGGGCGAGCACGGCGGCGCCGACCTGGCGGCGGCCCGGCAGGGCGTGGGGGGAGATGCCGGCTGGCGGGCGGTCTTCCGCGCCGTGGCCGAGGCGGTGCTCGAGGGCAACGGCAAGCACGTCGGCGTCAAGAGCGGACAGCTTGCCTACTACCTGCAGGAGGCCGACCAGAAGGGCTTCCCGATGCCCATAACCCGCGCGCTGCACGAGTTCCTGAAGGACGCCGAGAAGATCGTCATGGAAGTCAACCGCCCCTCGCCGTCCCTGTGGCATGAGCTGATGGAGCGCGCCGGCGACTGACGGCCGGTAGAACCCCTACCGGGGCGCCGATCCGTCCTTCCTGTCCAGGGCAGCGATGGCGCGCGGTATCGCGCGGACCGAGCGGACCGTGGCGTCCGGCGCTTCGTCCTCCGTGTGCGGCTCAGCCAGAGAGACGCTGGCCCGAAGCTGGCTCTCGAAGTACAACCTGGCCAGTCGCTCCGTCGGCGCGTAGCCCTTCTGGCGCAGGTCCAGCCGGACCCATACGGTGCGCATGCCGACACTCCGGGCCGGCGCGACATCGTTGTCGATGCGATCACCCACCATGACGCATTCGACCGGCGGACAGCCCGCCCGGGCCACGAGGGTGGTGAAGAACTCCGGGGATGGCTTCCTCAGGTCCATCTCGTCGCTGACGCCGATCAGGTCGAAGCAGCGCAGGATGCCCAGCTCCTGCAGGGCGTCCCGGCATGCGCCGGGCTGGTTGGCCGCGATGCCCAGACTATAGTCCCTTGCCATCGACCGGACGACGCCGGGGATGCCGTCCAGGGGCAGGTTATAGGCGGAGTAGTTGTCGGCCCATTCGCGCAGGCACTCCTCCCTGAGCCGCAGCGCACCGTCCTCTCCCAGGTACCGGCGGGCGAGTGTCCAGGGAGGATGGCCGTCGTTCTGGCCGAGGATCAGCTCCTCGCGTTCCTCAAGCAGGCGCTCGAAGGACGGGCAGTCGCCATGCTCCCGGATCGCGGCGTACAGCTTCCTGTACACCATCGCCATGCCGGGGTCGTCGTTGAATATGACGTTCCCGACGTCGAGGAACACCCACTTGATCATGGGTCTCACCGGCAGACAGAGGTGGTCGCAGAGGGAAGGGAGGGGCCGCGGTTCGGGCAAGACCGTGCGTCTCCGTGTATCTCCGGGTCCATGCGTCGTGCCTCCTCCGGGCGGGGTCAGGCGGGCCCGCGCGGCTCAGTAGGGGTGGAGCCCGCGGCGCTCCAGTCCGGTGCTCTCCTCCAGGCCGAACAGCAGGTTCAGGTTCTGCACTCCCGCGTGCGCGCCGCCCTTCCCCAGGCTGTCCAGCACGCTGAAGACGACGATCCGGCCGCGCCTCTCGTCCACGTCCAGCCCGACATGGCAGAAGTTGGTCCCGGACACGGCGGCCACCCACGGATAGGGTCGGTACTGCCAGCTCACGTCCGGCTCCTCCGGCATGTCGAACACCTTCACGAAGTGCTCTCCGCCGTAGAAGTCGCGGTACAGCTCGAGCAGCTCCTCCCGTTCCACCGGCCCCGTGGGGAAGCAGTGCGCCACGGCGAGGATTCCGCGCGTGATGGGCACGTAGCTGCTCGTGAAGTGCACGGTCACCGCCGGACCTGTCAGCAGGCCGAGTTCCTGCTCCATCTCGTACGTGTGGCGGTGATCCACGACGTTGTAGGGCACCAGGTTGCTTCCGATCTCGGGGTGGTGTGAAGTCACGTCGAGTTCGGCACCCGCGCCGGCTGTGCCGGAGAGTCCGTCCACGACGATGCGGTCCGTGTCTACCAACCCCTCCGTGACGAGCGGGGCGAGGCCGAGTATGGCGGCGGACGCGTAGCAGCCGGGGTTGGCCACGATGCGTGCCCGGCGGATCTCCTCCCGATGCAATTCCGGGATGCCGTACACGGCTTGCGCGGCCAGGTCCCAGCAGGCATGGGAGCGGCCATACACGCGCTCCCAATCCGTGCGGCTCTTCAGGCGGAAGTCGGCGCCGAGATCGATGATCCGCGTTCCGGATCCCAGGAGTTCGCGGGCCATGCTCATTGCGTGCCCGGACGGGAGGGCGATGAAGGCCGCCTCGCAGGGGGTGGCCTCCTCGGGCGTCACGAACTGCACCCCGGAGCCATAGAGATTGCGGTGGAAGTGCTCCGCCGGCAGTCCGGTGCGGCTGGTCGCCCACGCTACCTCCACCTCCGGGTGCTCCAGCAGGACGCGCAGGGCTTCGCCGCCCATGTAGCCGGAGGCCCCGTATATGCCCACTTCCACCATACCTACTCCTCTCCGTCCGCCTGTACCCCGAGAACACGGCCGAGCTCGAGGAGGCCCTCTATTACCTGCACGTCAGACTGCGTGCTCCGCCCGCTCCTGTCCAGCAGCACGGCATCGATCCCCACTGCGCGCGGACCGACCACGTCCCAGCGGGGGTCGTCACCCACGAATATGCACCGTTCGGGCGTCGTGCCCAAGCGGTCCAGCACGAACTCGAAGAGCTGTGGCGCCGGCTTTCGCCACCCCGCGTCGGTGCAGAAGAACGCCGCCTCCACCCGCTGGTCAAGGCCCAGGCGCTCCAGCTCCTCACGCCACAGCCCACCCGGGCTCCCCCAGGGAGTGTTGGAGACGATGGCCGTCCGGAGGCCCGCTTCCCGAAGCCGTTCCAGTGCCGGGGGCGCGTCCTCGTACACCTTACCGAGCGCGAAGATGGGACCGAGGAAGTCGCGGCACATCCCTTCCTGGACTTCGCCGGTGGCGACTCCACCGTCCAGCCCGAATATGCGGGTCAGGCGGCCGGCGAGCGGCCGGACCCGGTGGCTCCTGCCCTCCCGGTTCTCCTCTGCGACGCGGCGCCGGATCTCCTCCTCTCGTACGGTCGGCAGGTCGCGTCCGGCCAGATACCTGCCGACCGAGGCAACAGCCTCCGCCAGCAGTGCCGGGAACTCGGCCCGCGTGTAGTACCGGACCAGCGTGTTGCCGAGGTCCAGCAAAACGGTTTCCCTCATCCTTGCCCCCCATGCTCCGGCTCAGTGGAGGAACAGCCGCAGGCCGCTGTGAGCCATCACCATACCGTAGCGGTCGGCTGCCTCGGTGACCTCCTCGTCGCGCAGGCTCCCGCCGGGCTGGAGGACGTACTGAACGTTGCTGCGGCTGGCCCGGTCGATGCTGTCGCGGAACGGAAAGTAGGCGTCGGAGCTGATGCAGAGCCCGTCCACGCCGTTGATCCACTCGCGACGCTCCTCCGGGGCCAGCGGCTCGGGCTCTTCCTCCAGCCCCGCGAGCATCTGTCGTTTCTCCGCTTCGGCCAGCTCGTCCCATAGGAGGAACTGGTCCACGATGTTGGTCTTCTCGGGCCGCCCCAGCCCGCTCTTGAACTTCAGGTCGAGCACCCGCGGGTGCTGCTGGAGGAGCCACTTGTCCGCCTTGCGGCAGGCCAGGCGGGTGCAGTGCACGCGCGACTGCTGTCCCGCACCGTTGCCGATGACTTGCCCGTCGTAGGCCACGCAGACGTTGTTCGACTGGGTGTATTTCAGCGTCACGGTAGCCACGATCAGCGTCTCCGCCACGTCCTCGGGGATGTGCTTTTCCTCCGTAACGACGTTCTCCAGCAGCTCGCGGGTGACCCCGGCGGTGTTCCTCTCCTCCTCCAGGCGGAACCCGAAAACGTCCCGGTACTCCATCAGCGGGGGTTCGTAGTCGGGGTTGATGCGGAACAGCTTGTAGCGCCCCTTCTGTTTGCGCTTGAGGAGTTCGAGGGCCTCCGGTTCGAATCCGGGCGCGATGATTCCATCGGACACCTCGCGCTTCAGAACCCTGGCCAGGGAGAGGTCCACCGGATCGCTGACGGCCGCCATGTCGCCGAAGGACGAGAGGCGGTCTCCCGCTCGGGCCCGAACGTAGGCCTGCGCAACGGGTGAGAGCTTCTCCTCGGGCAGGAACTGCGAGCGGCGGAGCTTACCGGAGAGCGGGCGGGCAATGGCGGCGCCGGCGGGGCTGACGTGCTTGAACGAGGCCGCTCCGGGCAACCCCGTCGCCTCTTTCAACTCCCGGGCAAGCTGCCAGGCCGCCATGGCGTCCAGGATGTTGATGTAGCCGGGCGTCCCGTTGAGCAGCGTCAGCGGGCCTTCGCCCTCGAACAGCAGGCGGGCCGAGCGCTGGTGCGGGTTCAGGCCGTATTTGAGTTCCATCTCCATGGGCAGTTCTCCCTGCGTTAGCTTCCGTGTGAAACGAAGGCCCGCACGACGGACCGGGCTCCGATCGGCCGCCCTACGCTTGCTCCACCTCTGCGGCCTCGATCAGGTAGAGGTCGGCGAACCGGTCCGCGAAGAGGTGATAGACCTGGCCGCAGAGCGCCTTGCGGTTCCGGCGGACGTCGCTGTCCTCGACGTTGACGAAGACCTCTTCGAAGAAGTCATGCACGAGCTGGGCGAAGGCGGAGCAGTAGGCTTCCGCGGCACGCACGTATGCCCCCTCGGCGAAAAGCTGGTTTATCTCCTCGCGGTGTTGCTGGAGCGTCGCTGCGAGTTCCTTCTCGAGGGGCTCGGCGAGAAGCGACTTCTCGATTGCCACCGCTCCCTCGGTGTCTTTCTGGATTCGGTAGGTTCGATCCACCAGTTCGACCAGGTCCGGCCACCACTCCAGGGTGGAGCACTCCGACAGTGCGTCCAGACGGGCCCAGAACTGTTTCACGTCGTCGTAGCCGGCCGCAAGCACTGCGCGCACGAAGTCGTGCGGGTGGCCACGCTCCAGGGCCGCGTGGTAGAGGCGGTCGCGGAAGAACTCGCCAATCATCCCCATCGTCTCGTCCGTGCACTCGATGTCGTGCCCTGCGGCCACCCGGCGAGTCATCTCCAGGAGTTCGCCGAGGTGCACGTCCAGTCCTCGACGCTCGATGATCAGCAGTATGCCCAGAGCGCTTCGCCGGAGGGCGTAAGGGTCCTGCGAGCCCTTCGGCAGGAGGCCGAGCGAGAAACAGCCCGTGATGACGTCCAGCCTGTCCGCCAGCGCAAGGCAGGCTCCCTCCAGGGACGCCGGGGCGGAGTCGTCCGCGCCTGCCGGTCGGTAGTGCTCGGCGATCGCCTGCGCCACGGGTTCCTGCTCACCTTCGGCCAGTGCAAGCTCCCTGCCGACTATGCCCTGGAGGCCGGGGAACTCCCCCACCAGCCCCGTCAGCAGGTCGGCCTTGCAGAGACGGGCGGCCCGGCGCACGTGTTCGACGATGCCCGCATCTCCCACCTGCTCGGCAATCCGGGCGCCGAGCTCGACCAGCCGCTCGGTGCGCTGCAGGTTGTCGCCCAGGCCTCCGAGGAACACCACGTCCTCCAGGCGTGGGACGAGGTCCTCCATGGAGGTCCGTCGGTCCTCCTCCCAGTAGAACCTGGCATCGTCCAGCCGCGCCCGGAGCACACGCTCGTTCCCCTCCCGCACCAGGTCGTCCTGGTCCGCGGTCCTGTCTGAGACGGTTATGAAGCGGGGCACCAGGCGGCCCTGCCCGTCCCGCACGGGGAAGTAGCGCTGGTGCTCCTTCATGGCCGCGACCACTATCGCGGCGGGCATCTCCAGGAACTCCTCGTCGAAGGAGCCCTCCACCGCGCGCGGCCACTGCACCAGGTTGGTCACCTCGTCCAGCAACGACCGGTCCTGAAGCTGCGACCCGTGTGGCTCGAGCAGCTCGTCTATCTGCGCGCGCACGGCCTCCCGGCGCTCTTCGATATCGACGATGACGCATCGGTCACGCAGGGCGTCCCGGTAGGCAGCATACGACGCACCCGCGAGCTCGCAGCCGCCGGGGGAGAGGAAGGGATGTCCCTCCGTCGTTCTGCCGGCTTCTATTCCGGCCAGCGCGACCGGCAGGACCTCGTCGTCCAGGAGTGCGACGAGCCACCGAATAGGCCGCGCAAACGTGAAGTCGCTCCCCTCCCAGCGCATGGACTTGGGGAAGGTGAGAGCTGCCGTAACCTCCTCCAGAAGCCGGGGCACCACGTCGGCCGCCCGCTGGCCCTCTTCCTCCTGCACGGCGACGAGGTAGGGGCCTCTCTCGGTCTCCTCCACCTGCAGGTCCGCAACTGCAATGTCATTCGAACGGGCGAACCCTTCCGCCGCAGCGGTGGCGTTTCC